>DASCNF010000179.1:0-3616 GCA_036011345.1 Rhodospirillales bacterium
CCTACATTAAACGAGCATCCAAAGCAGGATGCTGCCCATCGACCAAGGCATCGGAGGCGTTTATAGAGCGCTGGATGGGGGTGTCTGAGATCGAGTGGATGGCGGTGGGACCCGGAAGCGTCAATTGATCCTCGATATGGGATCATGCAGAATTCTTGCTGTGGGTTGATATGTGGGTAGAAAAAGAAAACCGGGCACAAAGGCCCGGTTTTCCTAGTAAACTGGCTCCGGCGGTAGGACTCGAACCTACGACCTAGCGGTTAACAGCCGCTTGCTCTACCAACTGAGCTACGCCGGATTAAACTGGAGGCGCGGACCGGAATCGAACCGGTGTACACGGCTTTGCAGGCCGCTGCGTAGCCACTCCGCCACCGCGCCAGTCCAAGCGAAGCACGCCCGCCGCGCCGCTAAAACCGCTTTACCCGCCCGGTGGGCAGGGGAACTTAGACTTTGCACCATGGGCGGTCAAGGCACGGCCGCCGCCGCCGCCATTGTCTTTGTTCTTCCGCGGCATTATATAGTTTTGCAGTACGAGTATTTCCCGGGGACAAGGCCCGATGGACTTCGCCTCCGCCCGCCACAACATGGTCGAAAACCAGATTCGCGCCAACCGGGTGACCGATCCCGTCGTCATTTCGGCAATGACCGAGCTGCCCCGCGAGGTCTTCGTGCCTGAGCAACTTCAGGGAATTGCCTACGTCGACGAGGACATCGTGCTCGGCCAGGGACGCTGCTTGATGGAGCCGATGGTGCTGGCTCGCCTGCTGCAGGGAGCGGTGGTCCAGTCTAGCGACGTGGTCCTCGACGTCGGGTGCGGCTCGGGCTATTCGGCGGCGGTGCTGGCGCGCATGGCGAGCACCGTGGTGGCGCTCGAACCGGACGCCGGGCTGGCCGCCCGGGCCAACGAGATCATAGCCGAGTTGGGCATCGATACGGTCACCGTCGTCGAGGGACCCATGAAAGACGGTTGGTCGGAACAAGCGCCCTACGACGTTATCCTCTTCGACGGCGCCGTTCCCGAGGTGCCGTCTGCTATCCGTGATCAATTGGCCGAGGGCGGGCGCCTGGTGGCGGTCATCGCCGGCCGCGGCATGGGAAAGGCGGTCCTGATCACCCGCCACGGCGGCACTTATTCCCGCTGTACGGTGTTCGACGCGGCAACGTCTTCCTTGCCGGGATTCGTTCGCCGCCCGACATTCGAATTCTAGAACTCTACGCTAGATCTCGCGCTTGGTGCCGGGGGCACCATGGACAAGCCGGCCTTCGCTGGAATCGACGTCGAGACCATGGACCGCATGCGCCGGGAAGGCGAGCGCTTGCTCATCGTCGACGTGCGCAAGCCGTGGGAGGTGGAGACCTGTTCCTTCGACGATAGCCTAGCCGTTCCCATGGGCGATTTTGTGGAGCGTGTCTAGGATTTTCCGCGCGACCGCACCCTCGTCGTCATTTGCCACCATGGCATCCGCAGCGCCCAGGTCGCGGCGTGGATGCGTTAGAACGGTTCCGAGAATGCCGTCAATCTGGCGGGAGGTATCGACGCCTGGGCACGCCGCGTCGATACCACCATGAAGACTTACTGACAGTGAACCGGCGGCGGCTGATTCTTTTGCCAGCGGCATCCGACGCCGTTAGACTGTGCGCCGCGACACCCCGGTGTTTCCAGGGAGGGAGGGGGGTAGCAGATACGCGGTTCGGTCAGTGGCTATTCAAGCCGGGACCCGGAAGGCGCTGATCGCCGCGGGGTGAAGGGATTTCTCGCATGACCAGACGGTTGATCACTTTGTTGAGCTTCTTGTGCGGGGGGGTGGCGCTGGCCGGCCCGGCCCACGGCCAGACCATAAGCGAGGCCTTGGCGGCCGCTTATCTCAACAACCCCACCCTGGAAGCCGGGCGAGCCGGCCTTCGCGCCACCGACGAGCAGGTACCGCAAGCGCTTGCCAACTGGCGGCCCAGCGTCGACGTGGAAGGCGATATCTCACGCGCTAAAACCTTCAGCAGCGCCCGCACATCCAAGGACCAGATCCGCACTCCGCGCGGGATTGCCCTGAACGTCACCCAATCCTTGTTCCGCGGGTTCCGCACCGAGGCCGAGACCCGCGAGGCCGAGAACACGGTGTCGGCGGAGCGCTACCGCTTGCTCGCCACCGAGCAAGCGGTCCTGCTCGACGCCGCGACGGCTTACATGGACGTGGTGCGTGACCAGGCGGTGATCGGGCTCAACGTCAGCAACGAACAGGTGCTGCAGCGGCAGTTGGAGGCGACCCGGGACCGCTTTCAGGTTGGCGAGATCACCCGTACCGACGTCAGCCAGGCCGAGGCGCGCCTCGCCGGTGCCTCCGCCGACCGCGTCCAGGCCGAGGGGGACCTGGAGGCGGTCCGCGCCGCCTATCGCAACATCGTCGGTCAGGCGCCTGAAAAGCTGAGTGCGCCCGACGTCCCGGCGTTTGGGCCCGCCGACAAGAGAGACGCTATCGCGATGGCCAGAAAGGACAATCCAAACGTTCTGGCGGCGCTGTTCGACGAGAGGGCCGCGCGCGACCGGTTCGACGGAGTGCGCGGAGAGTTGCTGCCGAGTCTCAATCTCTCGGGCAAGTTGAGCCGTGACCTGGAGTCCACAAGCAACACGAGCCGGGTCAACGAGAAGTCCATCAAGGCGACCCTCTCGATTCCGCTGTACCAAGCCGGCGCCGTCCATTCGCGGCTGCGCGAGGCGCGCCAGACGGTGGGACAAGAACGCCTGGAATCGGAACAAGCCCGCCGCGATGCGGAAGAGGACGCGACGCGCGGGTGGGAGAGCCTGATGACGGCGCGTGCCCGCGTCGAATCGTTCTCGGCCCAGGTCGACGCCAATGGCATCGCCCTCGAAGGCGTCGAGCGCGAGGCGGCGGTCGGGGCGCGCACCGTGCTCGACATCCTCGACGCCGAGCAAGAACTCCTCGACTCCCGGGTCAACTTGGTCGGGGCGAGGCGCGACGAGATCGTCGCCACCTTCACGCTCAAGGCGGCCACTGGCCAATTGACGGCACGCCACCTCAATCTGCCGGTCGAGTATTACGACCCGGGACGCCATTACCGTAAAGTGCGGGACAAGTGGGTGGGCAGTGGATATGACGCCGAGAAAGAAGAAAACGAGAAGCGTAATTCGGGAAAAAAATAACGGAATAATAATAAACCGCACGTAAAGGGTGATGTTCGAGGGTATGCCCTTGGGGGTGGAATTGAGCCGGAATCGGGTCTTGGAATGGCTTTGGCGTTCATCTTCACTGTGGTCTAGTGTCCGCCTGTGGTTTAGGGTGGGCGGCGTCTTCCGTCGAACCGGGATTTAGCCGGGGCAAGAATATATGAGCGAAGAAAACGGCCAGGAAGAAGCGGGTCAGGAAGACAAGGGGCAAGAGGCCTCAATGGGGGACATTCTCGCCTCCATCCGCAGTATTCTATCGGAAGGCGAGAAGGAAGAGGGCGGCGAAGGGGAAGAAGAGGCGGCGGCCGAGCCCGATTCCGAACCCGGACCCGAGCCGGAATCGAAGCCCGAACTGGAGCCGGAACCAGAGTCCGAGCCGGTTATCGTAATGACCGATCCTGAGCCCGAGCCCGAGCCCGAGCCTGCCCCACCGCC
>DASCNF010000180.1:0-4283 GCA_036011345.1 Rhodospirillales bacterium
GAACATGCCCACCATCATCGTCTCCATGACCAGGAAGGCGACCATGTACTCCTTGACGCGCTCGGTGATGGCTTCCCAACTGGCCAGCACGCACACCGGCGTCAACAGCGTGGTCAGCAGCACGAATAGCATGGAGACGCCGTCCACACCCAGGTGATAGGAAATGTTGAAGGCAGGAATCCAGCCCGCCCGTTCCTCGAACTGGAAAGCGGCAGTCGTGGTATCGAAGTTGATCCACAGAAGGATGGACAGGAGGAAGGTGATCAGCGAGGTCCACAGGGCGACGCTGCGGGCGTTGCGCTTGACGATCTCGTCCTCGCCGCGCACCAGCAGGATAAAACCCGCCCCCACCATGGGCAGGAAGGTAATCAGCGAAAGGAGAGGAAAGTTATCCATCACCCCCTCACCCCGAATGCCGGAAGAGGTACCAGGTGATCAGCGCGGCAACACCGATCAGCATGGCGAAGGCGTAATGGTAGAGATAACCGCTCTGCAAACGCGCCGCCCGGCGCGCCAGGTTGACGGTCGCCGCGGCGACGCCGTCGGGGCCGACCCCGTCGATCAGGGCGCCGTCGCCGCTCTTCCAGAAGCCGCAGCCGAGCACGAAGGCGGGGCGCACGAAGAGGAAATCGTAAAGCTCGTCGAAGTACCACTTGTGGACCAAGAACCGATAGACGGCTTGGAAGCGCCCCGCCACCGCCGCCGGCAGGCCCGGCGCCAGCCAGTACATGACGTAGGCGAGCCCGATGCCGGCGACACCGACGGCCAGCGGCAGGTACTTGACCCAGGCCGGCACGTGGTGGGCGTCGGCAAGCGCCGGGTGCGTCGGTAGCACCAGGATGGCGTTGTCCCAGAAATCGACGGCGCCCTCGCCGACCAGGGGCTCGTAGGCCACGTATCCGGCGAAGCAGGCGCCCGCCGCCAGCCCGAGCAGCGGGATGATCATCACCTTCGGCGATTCATGGACGTGGGCCATCACCGTGTCGCCGGCCCTGGGCGCGCCGTGGAAGGTCATGAGCAGGAGCCGCCAGGAATAGAACGCGGTCAGGAACGCCGCCACTACGCCGACCCAGAAGGCGTATTGCCCGAGCCCCGTTCCGGCGGCGTAAGCGGCCTCGATGATGATGTCCTTGGAAAAGAAACCGGCGAAGGGCCAGATGCCGACCAACGCCAGGGAACCGATCCACATGAGCACGTAGGTGACCGGGATCATGCGCCAGGTGCCGCCCATCTTGCGCATGTCCTGCTCGTCGGACATGGCGTGGATGACGGAGCCGGCGCCGAGGAACAAGAGCGCCTTGAAATAGGCGTGGGTTATCAGGTGGAAGATGCCCGCCGAATAGGCCGACACCCCGAGCGCGAAGAACATGTAGCCAAGCTGCGACATGGTGGAATAAGCGATCACCCGCTTGATGTCGTTCTGCACGCAGGCCACCGTGGCGGCGAAGATTGCAGTTGAGGCGCCGACGATGGTGACTACGGCAAGGGCGATATCGGAGAATTCGAAGAGCGGCGACAGCCGTGCCACCATGAAGACACCGGCGGTGACCATGGTGGCAGCGTGGATCAGCGCCGAGACCGGCGTCGGTCCCTCCATGGCGTCGGGCAGCCAGGTGTGCAGGCCGAGTTGCGCCGACTTGCCCATGGCGCCCACGAACAACAACAGGCAAATGACGGTGAGGGCGTGGAACTCGCCTCCGAAAACCTGGATGACGGCATCCGACTTGCCAGCAGCGGCCGAGAATATGGTGTCTAGGTGCACCGTCTCGAAAAGCATGTAGGTGGCGAAGATACCAAGGGCGAAGCCGAAATCACCGACCCGGTTGACGACGAACGCCTTAATGGCGGCAGCATTCGCCGACGGGCGGTCGTACCAGAACCCGATGAGCAGATAGGACACCAGCCCGACGCCTTCCCAGCCGAAATAAAGCTGAACCAGGTTGTCCGAGGTGACCAGCATCAGCATGAAGAAGGTAAACAGGTTGAGGTAAGCCATGAAACGTGGGACGCCCGGGTCGTGGTGCATGTAGCCGACGGAATAGATGTGGATCAGCGCCGCCACCACGCTCACCGTCATCATCATGACCGCCGAAAGGGTATCCAGCTTGAGCGCCCACGAGACCTCGAGGGCGCCGGAATCGATCCACGTGAACAGCACCACCGTGCCCACGTTGCCCACCACCACCACGTCGTAGAAGACGGCCACCGCGAACAAACCCGAAAGCACCATGGCCCCGCAGGTCACCCACTGGGCGGCACGGTCCAGGCGCGCCTGGCTCTCGGCGTTGGCGGGCGTGGCCAGGGCCATCATTCCGGCGATCACGAAACCCAAGAGCGGCAGAAAGACAACGGCGACGGACATGTCGTGCGCTCAGCCCTTCATCAGGTTGATATCTTCGACTTCGATGGTGCCGTGGTTGCGGAAATACACCACCAGGATGGCGAGACCTATGGCCGCCTCGGCCGCCGCCACGGTGAGCACGAACATAGCGAAGACTTGGCCGACCAGGTCCCCGAGCCCGACCGAAAAGGCGACCAGGTTGATGTTGACGGCGAGCAGCATCAACTCGATCGACATCAGGATGATGATGACGTTCTTGCGGTTGAGAAAGATACCGAAGATGCCGAGCGTGAAGAGCACGGCGGCCAGCGTCAGGTAATGGGAAAGACCGATTTCCAGCATCAGATGCCCTGCCCCGTCGGGACCTTGCGGACCTCGACCGTGTCCTCGGGGCGGCGCCCCACTTGTTCGGCAATTTTTTGTTTGCGCACGCCGGCGCGCCGGCGATGGGTAAGCAGGATGGCGCCGATCATGGCGACCAGCAGCACCATCCCGGCCGCCTGGAACAGATAGACATATCGGGTGTAGAGGAGCGCGCCGAGCGCGTGGGTGTTGCTCACGGCATCGGGCGCCGGCGTGGGTGCGGAGCCGCCCATCGCCGCCTCCGGTGCGAACACCCAGCCCCCGACCATCACCAGAAGCTCGACCAGAAGCACGAGCCCGATGAGGCCGCCGACCGGCAGGTACTGCAGGAACCCCTCGCGCAGTTGGACCAAGTTGACATCGAGCATCATAACCACGAACAGGAAGAGCACCGCCACCGCACCGACATAGACGACGACCAGAATCATGGCCAAAAATTCCGCCCCCATGAGCACGAAAAGCGCCGCTGAACTGAAGAAGGCGAGGATCAGGAAAAGAACGGAATGCACAGGATTGCGCGCCGATATGACCAGAACGCCGGCGGCCACGGCGACAAAGGCGAACAGGTAGAAGACGAGTGCCTGGATGATCATAAGTTTTCCCGCTCCCTACCTGTACGGCGCATTGGCACGGAGACGTTCGGCGATTTCCGTCTCCCAGCGGTCGCCGTTAGATAGGAGCTTGTCCTTGTCGTAGAGCATTTCCTCCCGGCTCTCGGTGGCGAACTCGAAATTGGGCCCCTCGACGATGGCGTCGACGGGGCACGACTCTTCGCACAGCCCGCAATAGATGCACTTCACCATGTCGATGTCGTAGCGCGTCGTGCGGCGGCTGTCGTCGGCGCGCGGCTCGGCTTCGATGGTGATGGCCTGGGCCGGGCACACGGCCTCGCACAGCTTGCACGCGATACAGCGCTCCTCGCCGTTCGGGTAGCGGCGTAGTGCGTGCTCGCCCCGAAAACGGGGGCTGAGAGGTCCCTTCTCGTAGGGGTAGTTGAGGGTCACCTTTTGACGGAACATGTAGCCCAGCGTCAACGCCATGCCGGAAACAAGTTCCTTGAGGACGACGGTTGCGACGCCGCGTTCGAGATAGCCCATGCGCCCCCCTCCCCTGCTTAGCCCGCCACCGGCGTCAGGTCGAAGGCGACTAGAACGCCTGATACCACGGCCACCGCGGCCAGCGATATGGGCAGGAACACCTTCCAGCCGAGCCGCATGAGCTGGTCGTAGCGGTAACGCGGAAACGTCGCCCGTACCCACAGGAATATGAACAGCATGGCGCATATCTTCAACGCCAGCCAGATCGGCCCCGGAACCCAGTTGAAGGGCGCCATGTCGACCGGCGGCAGCCAGCCGCCCAGGAACAGCACGGACGTCATGGCGGCCATCAGAATCATGTTGGCGTACTCACCCAGGAAGAAAAGCGCAAACGTGATGCCCGAATATTCCACGTTGTAGCCGGCCACCAGCTCGGCCTCGGCTTCCGGCAGGTCGAAGGGGTGGCGGTTGGTTTCGGCTAGGGTCGAAATGAAGAAGATCAGCGCCATGGGAAAAAGCGGGATGACGAACCACACGTCGCG
>DASCNF010000181.1:0-7810 GCA_036011345.1 Rhodospirillales bacterium
ACCTATCGTCGAATGGGGCATTCGCGAGGAACTGCAGCACGGCGACCACTCGGCACAGTTGCTGGACGGCCATATGGATCAGGCCACGACGCAGATTTATGTGAAGGAGAGGGGGGTCATATGCGGCGTGCCGGTAGCAAAAATGACCTTCGAGATATTGGATCCGGATTGTCAGGTAAAAACGAATATCTCCGAGGGCGACTATTGTGGTCCAGGCGACGTCATCATGGAGATTACGGGCAAGGCCTGGATTTTCTCAGGAGGAGAAAGGCTGGCCCTGGATTATCTGCAGCATATGTCCGGGATCGCCACAAACACCAACCGGTACGTCAAGCTGGTAGAGCCTTACGGGACGAGAATCGCTGACGCTCTCAAGGGGATCCCGCCTATTCGTGTGCTGCAAAAGTATGCCGTTCGCATGGGTGGAGGAATTCCGCACATGTACAGCCGGCACAATGCCATCGTGATAAAGGACAATCACATCAAAATGGCCGGGAGCATAACGGCGTGCGTGAATCAGTTGCGCGCGCGTGGCCAGCATGGGTTGAAAATAGAGGTCGAATGCGAGTCCATCGAAGATGTCCATGAAGCTCTTGCTGTGCTCCCCGACTCGATCATGTTCGACAATATGGAGCTCAACATGCTGACCGAGGCCGTCAAGATTGTGGGAGACAAGGTATGGACCGTCGGAACCGGCGGGGTCAACGAAGATACAGTGGTTCCCATAGCCAAGACGGGCGTCAAGCAAATCGCCATCGGCGGTTTGGTGCACAGCGTCAAGGTGATCGATATTAGTATGGATATCGGGGAAATGAAGGATAGCGCCAAGCGGGACATCCGGCTCGCCCGCGCCGCGGGAGAATGATCATGACCAGCGTGACCACCGCAAGGAGAGACACCCAGGCATCCACCGCAAAGGCCGGAGTGGCGGCCCAATCGTCCGGCCCGGCGCCGGTGGCGGACCCCATCCCGGCGCGGCTCGGCATCGTGCCGGCCCTCGACCTGGATACCGTCGACGAGCTCAAGCGGGTTGTCGAGGCGACGTGCACCGTGCCCGGTGTCGTCGAATACAAGCTCGGCTTGAGCGCCGTTCTCCATGTCGGATTGTTCGACGCGGTGCGCGCCATCCGCAACATCTCGGACCTGCCCATCCTCTACGACCACCAGAAGGCGGGCCCCGACATGCCGGCCAGCGCCAGGCCCTTCGTCAAGATTTGCAGCGAGGCCGGGTTGAAGGGCTTGATCCTCTTCCCCGTCGCCGGTCCGACAGCGGTACGCCAGTTCGTCGGGCACTCCCTCGAGGCTGGGCTCATTCCCGTGGTTGGCGGTGAGATCCCGGTGCCCGATTATTGCATCAAGGGGGGCGGCTACTTCGCCGACGACGGGCTCGATCGCATCATCGAGCAGGCCACCAAGATGGGCGGACGGCACTTCGTGCTGCCGGCCAACGACCTCGAGATGATCCGCCGGCGCTCCGCCTGGTTGGTCGAAAATATCCGCACGCCCGTTCTGTTCCTGACCGGTATCGGGCCACTCGGCGGCACGATTGCCGAGGCCTTCGGCGCCGCCGAGGGGCTACCTTCTCGGCTCGCCGTCATCGGCCGAAAAATTTGCGCCGCTCCCGATCCCGGCGAGGCGGCGCGGCGCATGGTCGATGAGGTTATGCAATTCTCCTGAGCCGGCCCCTCGGCCGTGCCCGGGTCGCGGATCGGTTGCCGGCCGTGAAGAACAATCGAGGAGATGGAGAACGACATGGATCTTGGCGATGAGGTGAAAACGGCTGTTGAGGTGGGCGCCCCCGTCGTCGCTGTCGAGTCCTCCATGATCAACTGTGGCTTGCCACATCCGGAGAGCCTTTCGGCGGTGCGGAAGGGATCGGCCGCGATACGCGGCGGCGGCGCCGTTCCCGCCGTCATCGGCATCCTCGCCGGGCGCATAAAGATCGGCATGGACGAAGGAGAGCAGGAGGCTCTCGCCAGGGCCAACGACGTCGCCAAGGTTAGCCGCCGCGATTTGGCGATAGTGATGGCTGAAGGCGGCTAGGGGGCGACGACAGTGACATCTTCGATGATCTGTGCGGGGCTCGCCGGCATCCCCGTGTTCGTCACCGGCGGCATCGGTGGCGTGCACCGAGGTTTCCGACCGTGGACGTCTCCGCCGACCTCGAGGAATTGGCGCGGACCGACGTCGCCGTCGTATGCGCCGGTGTCAAGGCGATCCTGGATCTGCCGCGCACGCTGGAATACCTGGAAACCAAGGGCGTGCCAGTGCTTGGCTACAAGACGGACGACTTTCCCGCCTACTACGCGCCGAGTGGGCTGCCCGTCGACCGCAGGTTCGACTCGGCCGATGCGCTCGCGCGTGTCATGAAGGCCAAGTGGGATTTGAGGATCGCGGGGGGTGTCCTGGTGGTCAACAAGGTGGCCGACGACGACGCCCTGGACGCCGCGACCCTCGACGGCTACGTCAAGGAGGCGCTGAAGCAGGCCGGGGCGGAGAAGGTTTCGGGCATGGCGATCACCCCCTTCGTGTTCGAACGTTTGGACGCGCTTTGGGGCGGCGAGGCCATGAAGGCCGGCAAGAGCGCGGTGCGCAACAATGCGGCGACGGCGGCGGCCATCGCCAAGGCCTACGCCACGCTTCGGGCCAGCGGGGAGCGCCCATGATCGTCACCGTCGGGACCATGCGGCCGATGGATATCGACCCCACGTTCGTGCCCTATCTCGAAGAGACGATCGCCGGCTGCCCAAGGCCGCTCCACGAGGAGAACACGGTCGAGCGCCGCGCCCGCGTGGCCGAGTGCCGCCGCCGCGCCGCACCGCCGATTCCCGGCGACATGCGGGTGGAGACGGTCACGGTTCCCGTCCCGGGCCGCAGGATGGAGATGCGCTTTTACCGCCCGGCCTCGGCGGGGGGGGCGTTGCCGGTGATCTTCTACGTCCACGGCGGCGGCTGGATGTATGGCAGCCCCGAACAGTCCGAGGGTACGTGCGTGCGCTTCTGCCAGGAGACCGGCGCCGCCGTGGTTGCGCCCCGCTACCGACTGTCCCCGGAGTACCCGTTCCCGGCTGGCTTTGAGGATTGCTACGCGGCGCTCCGCTGGGTGGCGGAAGAGGGGCACGGGATGGGCCTCGACGGCACGCGCATCGCGGTGAGTGGCGAAAGCTCGGGCGGCAACCTGTCCGCCGCCCTGGCCATCGAGGCGCGGGACAAGGGCGGGCCGGCCATCCGCCTGCAGGTCCTCAACTACCCGGCGCTGGGGACGGATTTCGAGACCGGGTCTTACCGGGAGAACGCCGCCGCGCCGATACTCTCCAGGGACGAGATGATTTACTTCTGGCGGGTCTACCTTGGTGGCGACATGGGGACGCGGGACCCGTGCGCCGCGCCGCTCGCCGCCGCCGACCTTTGCGGCTTGCCGCCGGCCCATATCGTTACCGCCGAGTACGATCCCTTGCGCGACGACGGCATCCGCTACGCCGGGCGGTTGAAGGACGCGGGCGTGTCGGTGGAGTTCGTGAACGCCCGGCACCTGACCCACGGCTTCATGCGCGCCTGGCCCGTGAGCGACGACGTCAAGGACTTGGCCGAGGGCATGTGCCGGGCGTTGCGGGACGCCTTCGGAGAGGCGGACGGCGAACGGGTCTCGGCATGAGGGAGGTTCGCGCCATACTCTTCGATTGGGGGGACACCCTGGTCCACTATCCGGGATACGACAACGACCCGGAGGGCCATACGGCATGCGTCTCGCGAGTCTTCGAGTGGATGCGCGACGAGGCCAAGCGCGACTGCTTTCAACGCACCGGAACCGAATGGCCGGCGTTCTTGGAGGCCTACAACGCGGTTTCCGACGCGCAATGGTCGGTGATGGACGATACCGCCCGCGATCAAGTGCTCTCGGATCGACTGGTTCACACCCTGGCCCGCTGCGGCTGCGCGTGCGAGATGGGCGAGGCGGAGGTGTCCTGGCTCTTCGAGCACTATATGCGTGTCATGGTCGCCGAATGTTATCCCCTCCCCGCGGCCGCCGAGGTCGTTGCCGCCCTGGCCGTGGACTATCCGCTGGCCGTCGTCGCCAACTATCCGCTGCCCGAGATCGTTCACGAAACCCTGGAACGCTACGGGCTCAAGGAGCACTTCGCACCGATTGTCATCTCCGGCGCCGTCGGGCGCATGAAACCCGACCCCCTGCCGTTCGAAATGGCGATGAAGGCGCTCGACGTGGCACCCGAAGATGTGCTCTTTGTCGGCGACAGCCTGAAGAACGATATGCAAGGCGCCAAGGCATTGGGTTGCCACACGGCGTGGCTGCCGGCGGACCCAAAGGCACCAACCCCGCGCGACGGCAGCGTCGATATCCGCCTCGGCGGCCTTTTGGGCCTCTTGGACGTGTTCGCCACTGAAACGCCGCCGCCAGACGGTGTAACCGGCGCATTGGGAGAAGGACCACCATGAGCAACGCCAACCTGCGCCACCGCCCCTTCATCGACGGCAAGTACGTGGCCGGCAAGGGCAGGCCGATCACGGTCACCAGCCCGTGGACCAACAAGGCCATCGCCACCGTCTCGACCGTCGACGCCAACGGCGCCGATCGAGCCGTCAAGGCGGCGCGGCGCGCCTTCGACGACGGCGCGTGGTCGGCCATGGTGCCCTTCGAGCGTGGCCGTGTCCTGAACAGGATGTCCGAGCTGATCACCAAGCGCCACAAGGAGATCGCCCACCTCGAGGCCCTCGATTCCGGCAAGCCCATCGTCGGAGCGCGCAGGGAGGTGGCGGGCGCGGCCCGGGTCTACGCCTATTACGCCGGGGCTATGGACAAGTTCTTCGGCGACTCCATCCCGCTCGGCGGCCAGTTGGTCGATTTCACCGTGCGCGAGCCGGTCGGCGTCTGCGCCCTCATCGTGCCGTGGAACTTCCCGTTCCTGGCGGTGTCGTGGAAGATGGCGCCGGCCTTGGCCGCCGGCTGCACGGTGGTGGTCAAGCCGTCGTCCTCGACGCCCCTTTCCGCCTTTGTGCTCGGCGATATCGCCAACGAGGCGGGGGTGCCCCCCGGTGTCGTCAATATCATTTCCGGCGACGCCGCCATCGGCGCCTCCCTGGTGCCCCATCCCATGGTCGACAAGGTGTCGTTCACCGGATCGACGGCGGTTGGCGCCTCGATCATGAAAGCGGCGGCCGACGACATCAAACGGGTCACCCTGGAACTCGGCGGCAAGAGCCCCAACATCGTCTTCACCGACGCCGACGTCGCGAAGGCGGCGCGCCTAGCGGTGCCGGCGGTCTTCGGCAACGCCGGGCAATCGTGTTCGGCGCGCACCCGCATCTTCGTCGAGCGCGCCGTCCACGACGAGTTTCTGGACACCTTCGTGAAGGCGGCGAAGAAGTTCAGAATCGGCACCCTCGACGACGAGGCGACGGAACTCGGCCCCCTCATCTCGCCGTCCCACTGGGAGCAGGTGAAGGGCTTCGTTGATTCCGGGGTGGAGGAGGGTGCGCGCCTCGTGCATGGCGGCGAGCGGCCGGCTAGGCCCAAGGGCGGCAACTACTTGATGCCGACGGTGTTCGCCGATGTATCGAACAATATGCGCATCGCGCGCGAAGAAATCTTCGGCCCGGTCGCCGTGGTCATTCCCTTCGACGGAGAGGAAGATGCGTTGCGCCAGGCCAACGACAACGACTACGGCCTTAATTCAACCATCTGGAGCCGCGACATCGGCAAGGCGCTGCGCACGGCCAAGCGCCTGCGCTGCGGCATGGTCAGCGTCAACGGCCAGGCCAGCGCCAGCCAGCTCGGCGTCTTCACGCCTTTCGGTGGCTTCAAGAAGTCGGGCATGGGCCGCGAACTCGGGCGCTCCGGCCTCGAGCTCTACACCGAGGTCAAGAACGTGATGGTCGATATCTCGAAGTGAGGAGCCGCCAACAACTCGCCTGCATCGCGTTTATATTTCCGCGGCCTTGAGTGCCACGTTCTCCTGCATCTGGCCTTCGTTGACGACGAAACGCGTGTGCACGGCCTCGGCGCAGGGCTCCTTGTCGTCCTCCACGTAGACGTCGAAGGTCGCCAGCTTGCCGTTTAGGGCCCTGAGTTCGGCATGGACCTTGACGTTCATGCCGAGCGGCGTCGGTGCCGTCTGCTCCAGCTCGATGCGGGTGCCGACCGAGGTCTCGCCGGGCTCCAAGTGTTCGCCCAAGAGATCGGCGCAGGTGTTTTCCACGTCCGTGAGCAACGCCGAGGTCACATAGATCTTGTTGCCGCCGACCTCGATACAGCGCCCCTCGTCCACGTTATAGGTCTTTTCCGAATCGAGTCCGGCAACCAGAGTTTGCTTCATCGCTTCCATTCCTTATCCGCGTCCCGCACCACCGCCATCATAAACGCACGACGGGCGCCGCGCCAAACATTCCGCTCGCCCCCCTGGGCATGGGTTGGCGAATAGTTGAAGCGACGCTCGACGCCGGTGTAATGTGGGGAGGCGGGAGGAAAGCAGCGAAAACAACATTATCTGCACGCCTGGAGGACCCGTCCGGGATCTCCGCCCTTGCCGGCGGGGCGACGCCCGCGTCCCGGACCGCGGCCCGTTATCCAGCACCTGTCAACGAAAAGGAACAACCCATGGCCAAGAAAAAAGACCCATACGCAGGGCACAAAACGCTCAAATTCGACCGTCCGGCGGACCGCGTCCTGCGCGTCACCCTCAATCGCCCGGAGGTGTTCAACGCGGTCAGCCCGACCATGCACGACGAGCTTATCAACCTGTGGGTCAAGATCGACAAGGACGATGACACCTCGGTGGTCATCCTGTGCGGTGCCGGCAAGGCCTTTTCGGCCGGCGCCGACATCAACGACGCCGGACAACTCTACAAGGATTTCAACGAGGTCATGAAGACGTGGCGGGGCATCCACGACCACGTCTACAACTTCATCAACTTCTCGAAGCCGGTGGTCTCGGCCATGCATAACGTCGCCGTGGGCGCCGGGCTGACGCTGGGCGTGCTCGCCGACGTGGTCATCGTCTCCCCCGACCTGCGCATCATCGACGGCCACACGCGGGTCGGCGTCACGGCGGGCGACCATTCGGCGATGATATGGCCGCTGCTGTGCGGCATGGCCAAGGCCAAGTATTACCTCTTGAGCTCGAAGCCCCTGATGGGCGAGGAGGCCGAGCGCATCGGTGTCGCCACCTTCTGCGTGCCCCTCGACGAGCTTCAGGACAAGGCCGTCGAGGTGGCCAAGGACCTCGCCATGATGCCGCCGACGGCGGTGCGCACGACCAAGTATTCGCTCAACAACTGGCTACGCACCTTCGGCCCGCACCTCGACGCCTCCCTCGGCTTGGAGATGCTGGGTTGGACGGGACACGAGTCCAAGGAAGGCGTCAAGAGCCTGCAGGAGAAACGCGACGGCGACTGGGATCCGTACTCGCCGATGTAGGCGCTGGCCGAAACTTCAACGACGCGGGGCGGGGAACTTGGGTTCCCGCCCCGCTCGTTATTAGCGCCCCCTCAAACTACCCCCAGCGCCCGCAAGATGCGCTCCGGTGTCGCTGGGATCTCGGCGAGGCGCCCGCCGAGGGGCTGAATCGCGTCGTTGATGGCGTTGAGAATGGCCGGCGAGGCGCCCGTCACGCCAGCCTCGCCGACGCCTTTGGCGCCAAGCTCAGAGGACCGGGTGGGGTGACCACGTCGGCGATCTCGATGTCGGGAATCTCGGCGGCCATGGGCACTAGGTAGTCGGCTAGGCTGGCGTTGAGCATCTGGCCCTCGTCGTTGTAGACGCTCTCTTCGTAAAGTGCCGAGCCGATGCCCTGGA
>DASCNF010000182.1:0-15373 GCA_036011345.1 Rhodospirillales bacterium
GCTGAGGTTTCGGAAACCAGCGCCGGTGGCTGCCGGTGCCAGCAAGGGGGCACCCGATGTTGTTGAGAGTACCGGCGTCGATGCGCACGCGCCCATCCCTTTCCGATCTGATCGAAGGCCGACTTTCGTCGCCCGACGCCCGAGGGGCGGGTCAGCCGCATCGTTGAACTGGCGGCGCTGGGGCGTCGCGTTTTCGGCTTTGTCACGGGTCGGCGCGCCGATGGTGGGTCTGAGCGCCGCCTCCTGGTGCTCGACGGCGAAACCGTCGGCGAGGCCCCCGGCTGGCCCGAGGACCGGCCCGTCTTGGCGCTGGCGGCGTGGTGCTCATAGCGCACCCGGCTCGTTGCCGGATCGTAGCTGTAGACGTCGGCCGAGTTGTGATTGCGGAACTTGACGCTGTTGACTAACCACAACCGGCCGCCGTAACCGGCTATGTTGGAAAGGTGCGGCCACGGACCGACGCGGGCAATGATATCGAGGGTCTCTTCGGCGGCGCTCGGCGCGGTGCCGACGGCGACAGCGGACAGGACGACCAGGATTCGGATCGTGGCCTTCATGGGCAACGCCGCGCTCGCCGTAGACGGGGTTCGGCAATGTCTAGCCCCGGGCGTAGGGGTGGCGCCAATCACGAACGCGGAAGGTGGCGCCCCGGACGACTCCGAAATTAGTGGCGGAAGTGGCGCATGCCGGTGAATACCATGGCCAAACCGGCCTCGTCGGCGGCGGCGATTACCGCGGCGTCACGCACCGAGCCCCCCGGCTGGATCACCGCCGTCGCTCCCGTCTGGGCCGCCGCCAGCAGGCCGTCGGCGAACGGGAAAAAGGCGTCCGACGCCACTACCGAGCCTTCGGCGCGGCTCCGATCCTCGCCCGCCGCCGCCGAGGTCTCGCCGGCCTTCCACGCGGCGATGCGCGACGAATCGACCCGGCTCATCTGGCCCGCCCCGACGCCGACAGTGGCGCCATCCCTGGCGTAGACGATGGCGTTGGACTTGGTGTGCTTGCAGACCCTGAACGCGAACAGGAGATCGGCCATCTCTTCGGCGGTCGGCTGGCGCTTGGTCACCACCTCAAGGTCGGCGCCGGTAAGGGCACCGTCGCGGCCTTGCACCAGGTAACCACCGGCCAGGGAACGCACCGTCATGGCACCGGCATCGGCGTCGGGCATGGCGCCGGTGATCAGCACCCTGAGGTTCTTCTTGGCGGCGAGCATGGCGCGCGCCTCGGCGTCCACCCCGGGCGCGATGACCACCTCGGCAAAGAGCTCGACGATTTCCGACGCCGTGGCGCCATCGAGGATGCGGTTGAACGCGATGATGCCGCCGAAGGCGCTCACCGGATCGCCGGCCAGCGCTTTGGCGTATGCGGTCGCGAGGTCTTCGCCAATGGCGGTGCCACAGGGATTGGCGTGCTTGATGATAGCGCAGGCGGGGGCCTCGAACTCGGCGACCAGCTCGAAGGCGGCGTCGGTGTCGTTGAGGTTGTTGAAGCTCAGCTCCTTACCCTGGATCTGCTCGGCGGTAGCAATGCCCGGCCGCGCCACGCCGCCCGTGTAAAAAGCCGCCTCCTGGTGGGGGTTCTCGCCGTAGCGCAGCGTTTGGCGCAGCGCCGCGGAGAGGGTCATGCGCCGGGGGAAGGTCTCGCCCAATTGGTTGCTGAACCAGCCGCCGATGGCGGCATCGTAGGCGGCGGTGCGCGCATAGGCCTCGGCGGCCAGCCGTTTGCGCAGTTGCGCCTTGGTGGCGCCGCCGTTGGCCTTCATGTCCTCGATCACCGCGCCGTAGTCGGCGGGCTCGACCACCACGGTGACGAAGGCGTGGTTCTTGGCGGCGGCGCGGATGAGCGCCGGGCCGCCGATGTCGATGTTTTCGATGCAGGCGGCGAAGTCGCCCCTCGCCGCCACCGTCTCCTCGAAGGGATAAAGGTTGACGGCGAGGAGGTCGATGGCGCCGATGCCGTAGGCCTCCATCGCCGCCTCGTGGTCGGCGTTACCGCGCACGGCGAGCAGGCCGCCGTGGATGAGCGGATGCAGGGTCTTGACCCGGCCGTCCATGATTTCCGGAAATCCGGTCACGTCGGAGACCTCGGTGGCTTTTATACCGGCGTTGGCAAGGGTCTTGGCCGATCCTCCGGTGGACAGGATTTCGACGCCGCTGTCGGCCAGGAAGTGGCCGAAGTCGGCAAGGCCGGACTTGTCGGAAACGGAAATCAGGGCACGGCGAATTTTCACTGCTTTTGCCTCGTGATGGGCTCTTGCCTGTCGATGGTCATGCCGACGCCGCACGGGCCGGGCTTTCCGCCGCCGCACGGTACTCGGGAACCAGTAGGTGCAGAATCTCGGCGATTGCGACGGCGTCGGAGCGCGCGCAGGCCTCCGCCAGGTCGTCAAAGGAGCGCGACAATTCCTGGTGGTCGCCGGGCCGGGGCATCGCCAAGAGCACGCCCTTGGTCTCGGTGGGGACGAGGGACTCACCGCCGTGGAACGTTTCCTCGTTGAGTTTCTCTCCGGAGCGCGTCCCGATGAATTCGATCTTGATGTCGTCGTTCGGGCGCAGGCCGGCGAGGCGGATCAGCTGCCGCGCTAGGTCCAGGATGCGGACAGGCTCACCCATGTCGAGGACAAGGATTCTTCCCTCGTGCTCGGGGTCCCGGCTGCCGTGGGCCGAGGCCTGCAGCACCAAGGCCACGGCTTCGCTGACGGTCATGAAATAGCGCGTCATCTCGGGGTGGGTGACGGTCAGCGGGCCGCCCTGCGCCAATTGCCTTTGAAAGAGCGGCACCACCGATCCCGTCGATCCCAGAACGTTGCCGAAGCGCACGGTGATAAACCGCGTCCCGTCGGTGCCGCGCCGAACCAGGTCGAGGGCCTGGCAGTATTGCTCGGCGATCCGTTTTGTGGCACCCATGACACTCGTCGGGTTCACCGCCTTATCGGTGGAAATCATCACCATGGCGGTGACACTGGCCTCCATGCAGGCGTCGGCGACGTTGACGGTGCCGGTGACGTTGGTGGTCACGCCCTCGGCCGGATTGGTTTCGACGAGCGGCACGTGCTTCAGGGCCGCGGCGTGGAAGACGAACTCGGGCCGGAAAGCCGCGAACAGTCCTCCGATGCGGTCGCGGTCGCGCACGTCTCCGATGATGGCGTGGCGGGCGAGCGCCGGATGACGCTCGGCCAGCGCCATCTCCACCGAGTAAAGGTTGAATTCGGAATTGTCGAGGAGAACGAGTTCGGCCGGCGCGAAGTCGGAAATCTGACGTACCAGCTCGCCGCCGATGCTGCCGCCGGCGCCGGTAATCAGGACACGGCGCCCCTTGATGAAGGTGCTAAGCATGCCACGGTCCAGGGTCGTCTGCGGCCGGCCGAGAAGGTCCTCGACGGCGACCGGGCGGATTTCCATCTTGTCGTCAACCCCGTTCTTGAAATCGGTGAGCTTGGGCAGGCGCGCCATGGTCATGCCGGCCTCGGTAGCGCCATCGAGAAGGGTGCGCACCTTGGCCCCGTCCATGTCATCTTTGGTGAGGATCAGCCTTTGCGGCCGGTCGCCCCTGGCGGCGAGTTTCTCGACCACGGCCGGGAGCTCTTCCGTGGTCCCCATGGCCTCGATGCCGTGGATATGCCGGCCCACGTTGGCCAGCCGTTCGGTGACGATGCCGACGACTCGGTAGTCGGCGCCGCCGGGCCGCGAGGTGGCCCGGATGAACAACTCGGCGGCATCGCTGGCGCCAACCAGCAGGACCGGGATGCGGCACTGTCCACCGTTTCCCAAGCTCAGGTCGAAGCGGCGATCCTTGATCAGGCGGTAAAGAAACCGCGGGCCGCCGAGCAATGCGATCAACACGAACCAATTGATGAACGGCAGCGAGCGGGGCACCTGCTCGAGCCGCGTCCACAAGAACATGAAGACAAGAAACATGAGGATGGCAAGGGTGACAGCACGGGTGATCGCCAACAAGTCGTTGAGCGAGGCGTAGCGCCAGATTCCCCGATACAGCCGCATGAACCAGAAGGCCAGCGCGCACACCACGGTGAACAGAAACGTTCCCACCAACAACCAGTCGATGGATTTGTCAAACAACTCCGCGCCCAGCCGCAAGTAGAGGGAGAGGGCGAAGGAAACCGCCGCCATAACGATGTCATGGGCGTAAGCTATATACGCGGGTTTAAATCGGCGAGGATCAAGCACCATCTCTCAGGTATTCCGCCATCCAGCCATATTTCTCGCTCAGCGATCCCGGGCGCGCCGCGACGCGAACCAGGATACCGTCTCGGCCAGTCCTTGGGCCATGGTAAATGGTGGAGCCCAATCGAGTTGCTTGCGGATTTTTCCGTCATCGATGGCGAGCGATTCAAGCAGACGTCCGACCGCGTCGGATTTTCCCGTGAGGTGGCCGGCCAAGCGCAGGAGCACCCCCGGCACCGGAAACAGCCGCGCCGGCCGCCCCAGGGCGACACCGACGCGGTGGATCAGCTCGGCCGTCGAGACATCCTCGCCGTCGCTCATCAGATAGGTCTGGCCGGCAGCCTCGGGCCTGACCAAGCAGGCCGTGACGGCGTTTGTCAGGTTGCCGAGAAACATGAGACTGCGCAGGTTCGAGGCGGCGCCGAGCGGAAGCGGCGGGGCGCGCCGGCAAAGCTCCAGCAGCCTAAGAAAATTGCCCTTCACTCCGGGGCCGTAGACGAGCGGCGAGCGCAACACCACGGTCTCGAGCCCGGTGCGCGCCGCCACCTCGGCGAGGGCCTGTTCGCCTTCCCATTTGGAGAGGGCGTAATCATCGCCGGGAACCGGCGCGTCGCTCTCGCGAAAGGGGTCGGAACCACTGGCCTCGCCGTTGACCTTGACCGTGCTCAGGAAGACCACGCGGCGGACGCCGCTGGCGGCGGCGGCTTCCGCGAGGCGTCGCGTGCCCTCGGTGTTGACACGGCGATAGGCGGCCAACGGTTGGGCGTGACGCTCCTTCATCACGTGCACGCGCGCCGCCAGATGGGCCACCACCTCAACGCCGGCGAGGGCGCCGCTCCAGTCTGTGCCGGGGCCGATGTCCGGGATGGGACGGATTTCGAGGCCAGCACTCCACGGCTCGGCCGCGCCCCGCGTCGACGCCACCACCTCATGGCCCGCCTTACCGAGGGCGGCGCACAAAGCCCGACCCATGAACCCCGACGCCCCGGTGACCAGCACCCGGGTCATGCCGGGACAAGGACTCCGACCTCACTCCCCCGTCCCACGATCACCAAGTCGAGGACCTCCATCATGCGCCGCGCCTGGCTTTCGCGGGTGTGCAGGGGCGCCGCGGCGAGGCTTCGTTGAGTGAGGGTTTTGCGCATCTCGAAGTCCTTCATAAGATTGATCACCGAGGCGGCCAGAGCATCGGGGTCCTCGGCCGACACCCACAGGCCAGCCCCGTCGCGCTCCAGGATGTCGGCCGCCTCACCCCGCGGCGCCGCCAGGAGAAGCGGCAGCCCCATGCCCATGGCCTCGAACATCTTCGATGGGATCACTTCCTTGAAGACCGGCGAGTTCCGCAGATGGACCAGGGCAACGTCGCACAGACCCCATATATCGGGCATGTTTTCCTTGGGCTGGGGGGGAATGAAGATCACGTTGTCGAGCCGCCTGTGCTTGGCCTCGGCCATGAGTGCTACGCGCTCGGCCCCCGAGCCGACGAGGATGATTCTCAGTTTTTTCTCGTGACGCAACTGATCGGCGGCGTCGAGGACGTTTGTCAGGCCATGGGCCATGCCATGGGTGCCGATGTAGCCGACCACGAAGCGCCCACCGAGGCCCCAGCGTTCGGCCAGTTTCTCGTTGGGTGACCTTGGGCCGTAGCGCGAAAGATCGACGCCGTTGATCGCCACCGCGATCTTTTCGGCGGCGATGCCGCGTTTCGTCAGGTTCCTCTTGAAGGCGGTGGTCAGGGCCACCACTGCGGCGGACCGGTGATAGAGGAATATTTCCACCGCCTCCATCCATTTGAGAAAGACGTTGTCGTGGATGGCGCCGACGGCGGCGATCGAGGCCGGCCACAGGTCGCCTAGCTCGAAGACGAACGGTACCCGGCGCACTCCAGCCACGGCCCAGCCCGCCACCGCAGCAAAGAACTGGGGCGAAGTGGCGGCGATGACGTCGGGCCGCGGCTGAAACAACCCGGCCACAAATCCACTCAGGAAGAAGCTCAGGAAATCCAAAGTGCGAAAGAACACCGCCCGGTTGGGCACGATCAGGGTCTTGACCCGCACCACCCGTATCCCCGTCATCTCCTCGGTCTGGTACCAGCGGTTCCGGTAAGAGGGGAACACCCTTCCACGCGGGAAGTTGGGCACGCACGTAATGATCGTGACTTCGTGGCCCCATTTAACCCAATAGCAGGCGCGCTCATAGACCCGGGTCGCCGCGGCATTGGTCTCCGGCGGAAAGTTCTCCGTGAGAAAAAGGATCTTCATGAACGGCGTCCTTCGTCGTTCGCCCCTGGGCGCGCGCCGAGATAGAAAAGCAGTGTCGCGACGACGACGCAAGCGCCAGTCAATGCATGCCACGGCCATCCCCACGCGGCAAGCCCGGCGAGGGCGATAAGAAACAGGTTGGCGAGCAGCATGGCGCCGACCACCGCCGCGTGGTCGAGGCCGCGGCGAACCGCCACCTGGTAGAAGTGCTCGCGGTGCGCCCGCCAGATCCTTTCGCCGCGCTGGACGCGCCGCGCCAGGGTTATGGTGGCGTCGGCCAGATAGTAGAGGGGCAGGATAATTGCCACCGCCCACAAGCCCTCCGCCGCCAAGCCCAGGAGCAACCAACCGAACAAGAACCCAAGTGGCGCGCTGCCCACGTCGCCGAAGAATATTCTTGCCGGTTGCCAGTTCCACCACAAGAAGCCGAGGGCCGCCGCCGCCGCCGTCAGGCCGTACAGCATCACCGGTTCGCCGAGGCCGGCGGTGAGCGCCGTCAATGCGACCCCGGCCCCGATGCAGGCGGCTTCAGTCCCCGCGATGCCGTCGATCCCGTCCATGAAATTGAAAAGGTTTATGAACCAGACCCACATCACGGCGGCGGCAATAGGGTCGAGCGTGCCGGGCAGCAGGCCGCCGAAGTAGGGGTCGCGTACTGGCATCCAGGCGAGGGTCACGGTGACCGCCAAGACCTGGCCTATGAGCCGCCAACGGACCTGCAGCCCACGCAGATCGTCGATCCACGAAATCGCCGCCAGGCCGAGAGCGCACCCGCAAACGACCAGAATCTCCAGGGCCGGACCTGGCGCCGACAACCCGACGATGCCCCAGGCTACGACGACAACGGAAACCACCGCCAGTCCGCCGCCGCGCGGCGTCGGCGTTTTGTGGCTCGATCGCTCGTTGGGGAGGTCGAGGATGGCGCACCGGCGAAGGACGCCGAGCACCGCCCGCGTACCTCCCAACGAGGCGGCCAGGACGACGACGAACGCCACAAGAGTCGTGATCCAGTCCATGAACCAGTATTTATAGCGAAGCCAGGGCGCGGCGACAAAAAAAGCGCCCGGCGGGGCGCTCTTGGCGGCGAACAAGGCGTCGGTTCGGGTTACATCAAGCGAAACTCCCAGCCAATGATGCAATCCTCCCCACCCGACGTTCTTTTGACGACGATCTGGTCGGTGTCGCGCATCTCGTTGAAGCGCGGCGCATAGACACTGTCGCGCAAACGCACCTCTTCACCCGGCGCCTCGAATCGCCAGCTGCCGCCGCCGGGCAGGTGCAAATCGACGGCGCCCGGTTCGCTTTGCTTGGCGGCGACGTCCGGGTGCAGGTGAAACCGAGCGGCGACGCCGCGGTCCAGTGCCGCGCCCGAGCCATCGATGCGGTCCTCGCCGGCCAGGTACCGGCCGTCGGCGGAGAGGGTGAGGGAACGGTGATGGATGAGCCCCAAGTGGCGGTAACCGTCGTGGCGCCCGACGACACGAATGCCCGAGGCATCTTCGTAGCGGGTGCCGCGCGCTTCGCGTGGCCTGCGACCGAGACGAAATGTGCCGTAGACCTCGGCGCTGTCCTCGCCTTCGACACAGACGGTGCTGTGGGACGCCGTACCGCGCAGACGGTTGCGCCAGTCCGCGTCCTGGTAAGCATAGGTGCCGCAATTGACGACGAAGCGCTGGGAGTGGTGCGAGAACTCGAAAGACAGCGTATCGGCGTGGGCGTGGGCGGGCAAGTCGTCGGGGCAGCAAGGGCCGGCGTCCATCAAGATCAGGGCGCCGCCCGCCGCCATGCGGTGATAGCCGCTTTCGGGAAGGGAGCTGGGGGTGGCGCCCCCCCCCCCCAGGTGGCGGTCGACGGCGGCCAGCCGTCGGGGCGCGCCGACGTCCCCGTCATTGAAGAGCGCCAGCCCGCCATCGCCGTGGCGGAAGAACGTCAGGGCGCCGCCCATGCGCGCGATGGCGTCCTCCAACCAATCCGGCGGCGGCGCCTCCTCGGCGATCAACTCCCGCAGGTCAAGGAGGTCGCACAGCACCTGCAAGTGGTAGGAGGGCGAGCGCTCGTAATGCCCGCCGTCGGCGAGCACCTGCCTGGACACCTCATGTTCGAGAAAGGCTTTGGCGCCTGCGCCGGTTTGGCCGTCGAGACAGCGCTGCACGGCGATCAGCGCCTTGAGGTTCTTGATGAGATGGTTGCCGCCGATATCGCGTTCCACCACCCGCGCCAGATGGCGCGCTTGCCGATCCAGGGAGTCGCGGTAGCGATCGCCAAACGCCCCCTCGGCGCCATCCAGGACGAAAGGTCCGTGACGCAGCCACGCATACACCCGGAGCGACAAGGGATAGGGATGCCAGGCGACGGCGTCGGGCCGCGGGTGGGCGGCCATCCAGTCGTCCATGAGGGCGCGAGCGCGGGCCGAGGCTTGGCTGCCGCCGATGGCCTCAAGGTCGGCCAGCCACTCGAAATAATGGAGCGTGAAGCGCCACAGAAGGGGGTGCCCTTGGGCCCGCCAATTGACGGGGGTGGCCATGGGGTGGTCGCCGCCCATTAGGCGGATGGACCCCTCGATGATGCGGCCTCCGTTGTCCGGATCTCCGGGCCACAGCGCCGGCGGGAACCGAAGGGGTCCATCCGGACGGCGCGGGGCAAGACAAAGGCTGGCGTAAAGGGGCGAGGCGAACCAGGGCATTCTTCCCCGGTTCCAAAGCCTATGTATTATCTGCTCAGGGCGCAGGTAACGCAAAGTGCGCAGCGTCCGGGCCAGTGTCACTGCGCCGCCTGCCACGCGACCAGCGCCAAGAGCGCCCAGACTTTCAGGGAATGGTCGCGCCGGCCTCGCCGGTATTCGTCGAGCAAGTCCTTGACGGGCCGCCAGTCGAGCCCGGCCGCTGCCATAGCGGCGGGGGTCAGGCGCGCGTCAACAAGGGGCGCCAATTCCCCCTTCAACCAGACGCCGAGCGGCGGGTTGAATCCACGCTTGGGCCGGCGCACCACGTCGGCGGGCAGCAAGCGGGCGGCAATGCGCTTGAGCAGGAACTTCATGCCGCCCTGCAAGCGCAGCGCCGGCGCCAAGCGTCCCACCGCTTCCACCAACCGGTGGTCGATGAGGGGCAGGCGCAACTCCAGCGAACTCCGCATGCTCATGGCGTCCCCGTAGGCCAGCAGGTTGCCGGGCAGGAAGGACAAAAGGTCGGTCTGCTGCATGGCGTCGAGGGGGTCCTGGGACGGCGCCCGACCGTAAAGGTCGGACACGGGCCGCGCCGGCGGAGCGTCGATGCCGAGCAGCGCGCGGCGCTCTTGGGGATCGAAGTATTCCACCCACGCGGCGTACATCTCGGCGTCGTCGAGATTAGCGGCCGTAAGAAACTCCCGCGCCCGGCGCCAGGAATGGCGGCCGGTGGAACTTTCCGGAATGAAACGGGCGGTTGGCTCGAGGACGCCGGTTCTCAGCCACTCCGGCAGGCGGCGGAAGTGGCGCGCCAGCACTCCGCCCTGGTAGCGCGGATAGCCGGCGAACACTTCGTCGCCGCCGTCGCCCGCCAGCGCCACGGTGACGTGCTCGCGGGCCTTGCGCGACAGGTCGTCGACAAGCAGCGCCGTTGGATTGCCGAAGGGCTCGCCGAAGCTGGCGACGATGTCGTCGAGCCGGCCGGCGAGCCGTGGCGAGACCGGAAGCTCGGTGTGGGTGCTTTCGATGTGACGGGCGACACGGCGCGCTTGGGCGCTTTCGTCGTAGGCCGCTTCGTCGAAGGTCATGGTGAAGGTGCGTACCGATGGGGCGCCGTGGCGGCGCGCCTCCTCGGCCATGAGGGCGGCAACGACGGAACTGTCGATGCCTCCCGAAAGGAAGCACCCGACCGGTACGTCGGCCACCATGCGCCCGGCCACGGCGCGGCGCAGCAGCGGCAGAAGTTCGTCCACTGCCTGGTCCGCCGTCGGCGCGCGGCCGCCCACCACCTGGGGCCGCCAGTAGGAGCGGATCTCGATATTGCCGTCACGCCACACCAACAGATGCCCGGGCTCCAGCTTGCGGATGCCCCGGTGGATGGTGCGGGGCGCCGGCACGTAGAGGCACGCCAAGTACTGGGAGAGGGTCTCGGTATCGCGGTCTAGGTCGATGCCCGGGTGTGCCACGAGGGCGTGAATTTCCGAGGCGAAGGCGAGGCCGCCGTCGGGCAGGGACGCGTATACCAACGGCTTGATGCCGAGGCGGTCGCGGGCCACAAGAAGCTGCCGCGCCTGGCGGTCCCAAAGGGCGAAGGCGAACATTCCGACCAACCGTTGGAGAGCTTCGGCGCCGTCCCGCCGGAGCAGGCAGAGCAGAACTTCGGTGTCGCTTTGGGAACGGAA
Organism: Rhodospirillales bacterium; assembly: GCA_036011345.1. Taxonomy (GTDB): domain Bacteria; phylum Pseudomonadota; class Alphaproteobacteria; order Rhodospirillales; family JASLQF01; genus JASLQF01. The sequence goes on from DASCNF010000182.1 coordinate 10,790, forward strand.
GATCTGACCGTCGGCCTCGAGTTCGGCGCGTAGTTCCCGGTAATTGTAGATCTCTCCATTGTAGACGAGCCGATAGCGCCCGCAGTCGGAAACCATGGGTTGGGCGGCGGCGGCGCTGAGGTCGATGACGGCGAGACGGGTGTGGGCGAAACCGACCCTCCCCTCCTCCTCCTGCCACAGGCCTTGGTCGTCCGGGCCCCGATGCGCGAGGCGGTGGCGCATGGTCTCCAGCACATCCCTCTGCGACGCCGTACTGCCGGCGATCCCACACATGGCTAGTGGCCTATCGACGTGAATGTCATGAGGACGTCAGTAACTTCTGGCATTGGTCGAGGACGGCGACAACATCGGCGCCGAGCCGCAGACTGGCCAGCTCCGGCGCGCCGGCGCGGGCGGCGGCGGCGAACTCTGTGACGGCGCATGTCAAGGGGAGCGTGGCATCAAGGGGGATGGATCGGGCCGGTCCCAGGGGGGTGCCCGGCGCCGTAGCTTCCGGATAATGGACCAGCTTGTCATCCACGGTGTCATCGTAGGCCAGCATGCCGCCCTCGAAATAGGCCTCGAAGCGGCGCCGGCGCTCCGTCATCAGGTTGCCGACCTCGATCGCGGCGCCGACACCTTCGGAGAAAGCGAGGGTGAGGCGGAGAACTTCCCCCAAGCCTTCCTCCGTCCGGCGCGTGTCCAGACGGCTCGCCGTCGCCGTCTCCGGCATTCTTCCAAGAAGGTCCATGCACAGTGCCACGTCATGGCTGCCCCAATCCCACAACACCGGGGTGTCGGCACGATAGGGACCCCGGGCCCCGGCCGTGGCGCGGATGGCGGTTGCGTGGCCGAGCGTCCGGGCCCGCTTCTTGAGTTTCCGGTAAGCCGGGTGAAAGAGGTGAGTGTGCCCGACCAAAACGAGACCGCCCTCGGCGCGGGCAAAATCGTAAAGGGCCTCGGCCTCGCCCCGATCCAGGGTGAGCGGCTTTTCCACCAATACGGGGAGGTCGGCGGCCACCGCGGCGCGCGTCATCTCGGCATGGAGGGCGGGAGGAGTGGCGACGATTACGGCGTCGATATCCGTCGCTTCCGCGACCTCCCGCCAGTCGGGCGTGGTCAGACAATCGGGTCCGGCGAGCGCCGCGCTGGCCGGGTTGCGGCTCGCCAAGCGGGTGAGAACGACATCGTCGATCCGACGCAAGGTCTCGATGTACACGCGGCCCCACCGTCCGGCGCCGATCAATCCAAACCTGAGTGCGCCGTCTTTCAACGGCTCATGGTTCTCCGTCATACGTGGCGTCGGTCCAGGCGAGGAAACGACCGAGCCCGTCGTCGAGATCGACGAGGGGCTCGAATTCGAGCTGCAATCGCGCCTTGCGGATGTCCGGACAGCGGCGGTTGGGTTCGTCCGCCGGATAGCTGTCCGGGTACTCGACAAGGTTCTTCTCGATCTTGCGGCCGAGCACAACTTCTATACGCTCGACCAGATCGAACATGGAGATTTCCGGCTCGGGGTTTCCGATGTTGTAGGCCTCGCCGGGAACGCCGCCGAGCACGGTGAGCAAGAATCCCACCACGGCGTCGGTAACGTAACAGAAGGTGCGCGTCTGCCGGCCCGTGCCGTAGACGCTTAGCGCGCGCCCACCCTTGATGCGGTTGGCGAAATTAGGCAGGACCCGGTAGTCGGTCTCCTGCATGCCGGGGCCGAAGACGTTAAACGGCCGGATGGTGTTGGTGGAGACCCCATGCATCTCGTGGTAGACGTAGCACAAGGTCTCTCCCAGGCGCTTGCTTTCGTCATAGCAGGCGCGCGGCCCCTGGCAGGTGACGTTGCCGCGGTAGTTTTCCGGGGTCGGCACGTGCTTGGGGTCGGGGTCGCCGTAGATTTCGGACGAACTGAAGAAACAAAAGCGCGCCCCTTTGTCGCGCGCCATCTCAAGCAGGTTCTTGGTGCCTACGGTGGCCACCTCCAGGGTCTCCAGCGGGTAGGCCCGGTAATAGTAGGGGCTGGCGATTCCCGCCGCCTGGATGATGTAATCGATGGGGCCGTCGTGGGCCAAGGGCTGGGTCGCGTCGTGGCGCGTCAGGCGGATGTGTTCGGACCCCTCGAAAGCCTTGCCCTCCTTGCCCGCGGTGATGAAGTTGTCGACGACGACGACCGTGCACGGCTCCTCGAGGACGCGCCTGTTCAGTTGGTCGAAGACGGCCACGAAGTAGCGCCCGAGAAATCCGCACCCGCCGCTGAGAAGCACCGTCTGCCCGGCCAATCCCCGGGCCCGCTCGCCTAGCCTGTCGACGATTTCGGCGATGTCTGAAGCGAGAAAGAAATCCGACATGGTCAATGAACTTCGATGGTTGGAAGGGGGGCGATGAAATGGCCGCCGCCGGCCTTGTAGGCGGCCTGTTTCCTCATGATCGGGCCGGCGAAGTTCCAGGCCAGGATCAACAAGTAATCGGGCCGGCGCTCCTCGATGGCCGTCGGGGGCAGGACCGCGATGTGGTGGCCGGGCGTGTAGAGGCCCTGTTTCAAGGGGCTGTCGTCGACGATGAAGTCGATGACGTCAGGGCCGAGGCCGAAGTGATGCATCAGGGTCGTCGCCTTGGCCGGAGCACCGTAGCCGGCGACGGTCTTCCCCGCCGCCTTGAGGCCGCCGATCAGCGACCCCAATTCATCCCTGAGGGAGCCGATTCGCTTGGCGAAGTCCTTCCACGTCGCGACGCGATCGAGCCCCAGTTCGTCTTCAAGCGCCGTCAGCTCTGCCACCGAGTCACCCACCGGACGCGGCCCGCCGGCGTGCTGGGCGATGGCGCGCAGGGACCCCCCGTGACTGTCGACCCTGAGGCCTTCGATCATCTCCATACCGGCCTGGACGAGGAAGGCGCGAAGCGGCTTCACGGAATGATAGGCGAGGTGTTCGTGATAGATGGTGTCGAACAGGGTCTTGCGGTAGACGTCGACCAGATACGAAACCTCGAGGACGAACACGCCGCCGGGCTCCAGAAGATGGCGGACGCCGGCGACGATGCCGGCCAGGTCGTCGGCGTGGGCGAAGACGTTGTTGGCGGTGATCACCGAGGCCGGCCCGTGGCTGTCCAGGATGGCGCGGGCGCGCTCTGGCGTGAAGAAGCCGACCAGGCTCTCGATGCCCTTGGCGTTGGCGGTGGCGGCAACGTCGCGGGCCGGATCGATGCCGAGTACGCGCCGGCCGCGTTCCTTGAAGAAGCCGAGAAGCGTCCCGTCGTTGGAGCCGATGTCGACCACCAGACTGCCCTCGGGCGGCGCCATGCGGTCGATCACGTCGTCGGCGTAACGGCGAAAGTGATCGACGAACACCGGCGAGGTGCCCGACACATAGACGTAATTCTCGAACAAGTGGGCGGGGTCGACGACGTCCAGTAGTTGCAGATGGAAGCAGTCCTTGCACAGGAAGACGTCGAGGGGAAACACCTGTTGCGGCGCGCCCACGGCCTCTTCGGCGACGAAGGCGTTGGCCGGCGGCGTCGGCGCCAGCCCCAGTACCAGCTCAAGCTCACCGCCTCCGCACAGCCGGCAGGTGCCGCGCCGGTGGCAGGCGATGGCCCCGGGCGGCGGCTCAGCCTTTGACAAGCTCGATGCGCTCGACATCCGCTTCGTAGACTTCCTGCTTGCGCGAGTTACGGCCCAGGGTGAGAAAAGTCGTGTCTTCTGGAAACACCATGGTGTGGTCCACCATAGGCGGCGTGAAGAACAGCTGCCTGCTCTTGATGAGGACCATTTCGGGCTCTCCATCGCTGCCGTGCGGGCGGTGGTAGTACTCGATCGAGCCGGAAAGCACATAGCAGTAGTGCCAATCCGTCTTGTGGTAGTGGTTGGCGCGCACCGTTCCCTTTTTCGAGGAGATCAGCACGCAGCTTTTCATGTCGGCGTCGACGAGGGGCTGTATGGCGCCGCGATCATCGGCAAACGGTTCCTCGAGGGGAACGACCACGCCGTCGGGCCACGATGCCTTTTCTTCGTCGGTCAGGGGTTTGATGTCGATCATGGTGTTTCTTCGGACGATAGGGGCGCCGAGGGCGTGGATTCAGGCCTCATTTGAGGAATCTTTGCCTGAAGATCATGCCGATCACGGCGATCACGTGGTAAGCCTTGATTTTCTTTCCCTCTTCGTAGGAGCGGCCGTGATAGCTGACCGGCACCTCGTAGATGGCCTTGGCTTTCTTGACCGCCTTGGCTAGGATTTCCGCATGCTGGGCCCAACCCGTCGACCTTAGATGGTCGGCATCGAGCAAGTCTCGGCGGTAGACGAGATAACAACTGTAAATGTCCGTGAAGGTCATGTTGTAAAGGATGTTGAAGAGCAGGGTGATGAAGCGGTTTCCCACCTTATGCCAGAAATAATAGACACGGGTGAACTGGGGCGCGACGAGGCGGCTTCCCATCACCACGTCGGCGGAGTAGCGCGTTACCGGTAGCAACAGTTTAGCGTAGTCCGCCGGGTCATACTCGAGATCTGCGTCCTGGAACAAGACGTAGTCGCCGAAAGCCTCCCTCAGTCCCGCTTTCACCGCCGCTCCCTTGCCTTGGTTTCGCGGTTGTTCGATCAGTTTGGTGTAGAAGTGGGG
>DASCNF010000183.1:0-10646 GCA_036011345.1 Rhodospirillales bacterium
CGCATTTGGAATCGGGGGGACACCCCCCGGTGGCCCCCCGGGTGTTGTCCCATTCGCTATCACGTCGGCACATCGCCGTTATCCTTTTTCGCCTGCCGTTTTCTTTCGGTCGGTTTTCCGTAACCGGGGCCGAGCCCGATGCCGCTCGCCGCGCGGTAAACGTTCAATACTCCGGCGGCGGCGCCGAGGAAAAAGAAAGCGACCAAAAACCACGGCCCCGTTCCCAGCCAATTGTCGAGCAGGAGGCCAATTCCTACTCCGACCACCAGGGCCGCGACCAACTCAACTCCGATACGGAAGGCTATTCCAAAGCCCGCCATCGGATTTGCGGCGTCCTCACCCGCATCCGATGCCGATGGACCTCCTTCGGTCCGCGCCCTCCGCAAGCGGGCATCGAACTCATCGAGGCGGTTTGGATGCTTATCCTCGCCCATCGCGAAAATGTACGGAAATCCCCCCTCCAAGCGGGTTCGTCCCCAACGCGCGGGGCAAGGTAAAGAGCGGGTGATAGCCTGTCAAGGTGGAAAACATCAGAGGTAACTAGTTGAAAATAAAAAAATAAATGACAGGCTGTGTCTAGGCGATGGCCCTCAGCTGTTCCGCCTCCGTGAGGTCGACGGACACCAGCTGGGAGGCCCCCCATTCGGCCATGGTGACGCCGAAGAGGCGGTCCATGCGGGCCATGGTCATGCGGTGGTGGGTGATGATCAAGAAGCGTGTCTTGCTGGAATGGGCGATGTCCTCGACCAGACGGCAGAAACGATCGACATTGGCGTCGTCGAGGGGGGCGTCGACCTCGTCGAGAACGCAGATGGGCGCAGGGTTGGTGAGAAAGACGGCGAATAGGAGGGATAGGGCGGCGAGCGCTTGTTCGCCGCCCGACAACAGCGAGAGTATCTGCAACCTCTTGCCGGGCGGGCTTGCCATGATCTCCAGTCCGGCCTCCAGGGGATCATCGGATTCGGTGAGCTGGAGGTGGGCGCGGCCGCCGCCGAACAACCGTTCGAAGAGTTCCTGAAAATGCTTGTTCACTTCGGTGAACGACGCCAGTAGGCGCTCACGGCCCTCGCGGTTCAACTCGTTGATGCCTTGGCGAAGCTTTTCGATGGCCTTGACCAAATCGCCGCGTTCAGCCTCGAGGGAATCGATTTGCTCCCTGAGTTCGGCCGACTCTTGTTCGGCGCGCAGATTTACCGGTCCCATGGTATCGCGTTCTCTGAGCAGGCGTTCGACACGCCTTTCCGCGGCCTCGAGTTCGGGCGGCTCAACGTCCTCCGAAAGCTCGGCGATTTCACGGAGCTGGTCGGGAACGCAGTCGAGCCGCTCGGCGGCGCGCTCGCTTATTCCCTGGCACACCAACTCGCATTGCTCGATGGCGCCGCTCCGCCGCACCTTTTCTTCCCGGCGCTGGGCAAGCTCGGTTTCGGCCTCCTTTAAGGCACGGTCCACCTCGGCGAGGCGGCTTTCGCCCTCGGCTAGGCGGTCGCCGGTGGCGCGGCGCTTTTCCTCGGCATCCTCGACGGCGCCGAGGAGCATGCGGCGCTGGGTGTCGATCTCTGCGGGCCGCGCCGACAACCGCTCGAGTTCGGCAATCGCCGCCTCGCGCCTTTCCTTCAAGTGTCCGAGGCGCCCAGTGGCGCCGTTGCCGCGGGCCCGCCAAGACTCCTCCTCGCGGGCCATGTCGTCGAGGCGCCGCTGGCGGCCCTCTGCCTCTCCGACCAAACGGTCATGGGCTGCTTGGTATTCGAGCTGAAGGGCGCGCCCCTCGGCCAGTTCGCTCCTGAGTTCGCCGAGGTGCTCGCGGCGGTCCCGTGGATCGGGCAGCGCGGCCAGGGTTTCGGTCGCCGCCTCGATTTGCGCCTCGGTCTCGGCGGTCTCGGCGGCGATGGCTTCGGCGGCCTCGGCAAGCGCGGCAAGGCGCGAAACGTGCTCGGCCGCCCGCTCGCGCAGGATACTTTCGGAATCGCGGGCGGCGATATGGGCGGCGTCGGCTTGGCGCGCCGTGTCGCGGGCCGCCTTTTCCTCGGCCGCCGCCGCTTCCGCCGCCGCGCTGGCCTGGCCCGCCCGGCCTTCGGCCTTGGTCACGTCGCCCTTGGCTTCGGCGAGCCGTTCGCGTACGTCCTTCAGGCGGTTGCGTTGCTCGAGGCGCGCCACCGCCGTCGTCGTGGCAGAGGCCGAAACAAAGAACCCGTCCCACCGCCACAACGCGCCATCACGGTTGACCAGGCGTTGACCCTGGATTAGCTGGCCGTGCAGCGCGCTTCCTTCGTCCTCGCCAGCCACCACGCCAACCTGCGACAACCGGCGTTCCAGAGATGCCGAACCGGTGACGAATTTGGCCAGCGGCGAGGTTCCGGCGGGCAAGGGCGGCGGCGCCTCGAAAGGTGCCAGGGTACGCCAATGGACCGGTGCCGACTCGTCGGCGGGGGCCGAAAGGTCGTCGCCCAACGCCGCACCCAGCGCCACTTCGTACCCCACCTCGACGGTGATGGAGTCGATGAGGGGTGGCCAAAGATCGGTCTTTCCGGCGTCGAGAATATCGGTCAGGGCCTGTGCCTCGGCATCTAGCCGGGCCGCCGATGTTTCGGCTGCTTGCAGCCCAGAAAGGGCGGAGGTGGTGGTCACCGACGCCTCCGCGCGGGCGTCCTCGGCCGCTTCGGCGCTAGTTCTTGCCTTTTCCAACCCCTCGCGCGCTTCGGAGAGTGCTTCGCCGGCCGCCTTCAGCACTTGGCCGTCCACTGCCTCGGCCTCGAGGGCGGTGCGCTGTCCGGCGATGTCGCCAGCGCGGGCGGTAAGACGTTCCTTGCGTTGGTGCAGTTCGGCAACACGGTGCGACAGACTATCGCGGCGCGCCTCGTCGTCGGCGACCTGCTCGGTAAGCTCGGCGAGCTGGCGGTCTAGGGCACCCACTTTTTCGCCCACTTCGGCTAGGCGCTCCCCAGCCTCGGTCAGGGCTTGCGCTTCGCCGTTCCTTGCCGTCTCGATTTCCCATCGCTCGACTTCGAGGCACTTCATGGCGGCGGTGGCCTCGTCGGCGAGGCCCGTTTCCCGTTCGATGTCGGCGTTCACATGGTCGAGACGGGTCTGGCTTTCCTGGCGCTCCGTCTCGACCCGCTGGCTTTCGGTCTCGAGGCCGTCACGGGCCAGGACCAGTCGCTGCAACTCGGCGGCGGCCTCCGCTTCCGCTTGGCGGAACGCCGGCAAATCGCTCGCCGTTTCGCCTTGGCGGGCGGCGACGGCGGCGGCGCGGCGCGTCAGTTCGGTGACTTCGGTATCGGCCTCGGACAATCGCTCGCGCCCCGATTCCAATTCCTCCTCGGCGGCCAGCCAGCGGACCAGGTAGAGGGCCGCCTCGGCGCGTCGGATGTGGTCGCTGATGTTGCGGTATCGGGTGGCTTGCCGGGCCTGCTTCTTCAAGCTGTTGAACTGCACCTCCAAGGTGCCGAGGACGTCGTCGAGGCGGGTCAGGTTGGTTTCCGCGGCGTGCAGCCGCAACTCGGCCTCGTGGCGGCGCGAATGCAATCCCGTTATGCCGGCGGCTTCTTCCAGCAGGGCCCGGCGCGCCGTCGGCTTGGCGGCAATCACGGCGCCGACGCGGCCCTGGCTGACCAGGGCGGTGGAGCGTGCCCCGGTCGCCGAATCGGCGAACAGAAGTTGCACATCGCGGGCCCGCACTTCGCGGCCGTTGACCCGATAGGTGGAGCCGCTGCCACGTTCGATGCGGCGGCTGATTTCGATATCCTCGAAATCGTTGAACATGGCGGGCGCCGAACGCACCGCGTTGTTGAGGTAGATCACCACCTCGGCGATGTTGCGCGGCGGCCGGTTGGCGGTGCCGCCGAAGATAACGTCGTCCATTTCGCCGCCGCGAATCTGCTTGGCGGAGGTCTCACCCATGGCCCAGCGCAGGGCTTCCACCAAGTTGGACTTCCCGCAACCGTTGGGGCCGACGATCCCGGTCAGGCCGGGCTCAATCAAGACGTCGGTGGGGTCGATGAACGACTTGAACCCCGAAAGGCGCAGTTTGTTGAATTGCAGCAAAGTCCCGTCCCTAGCGCTTCTTGGCGACGGCTTCGTCAAGGATTTTCTGGAACTCTCCGAAGGGAAGGGTGCCGGGGACGACCTTGCCATCAATGACGAAAGTGGGCGTGGAATTGATGCCGAACTTGTCTTTCGCCGCCGCCGCGCGCTGCCGGATGGCGGTCATCAGACCCTCGTTGTTCAGGCAATCGCCCACGTCGGTCTTCGAAAGCCCGCCAAAACGGACGACGCGCTCAAGCTCTGTCAGGGGATTGTTGGAGCGCGCCCACGTCTCCTGGCTGCGGAAGAGGACTTCCAGCATCCCGAAGTACCGGCTGTCGCCGCTGCAGCGCGCCAACATGGCGGCCGCCAGCGCCAGCGTGCCCAGCGGGAAGTCCTGGTAGACCAACCGCACCTTGCCAGTATCTATATAAGCTTTCTTTATTCGGGGCAGGGTCTCCTTGTGGAACAACGCGCAATGGGGACAGGTCAGCGACGAATGTTCGATCATCGTCACCGGCGCGTCTTCCTTGCCCATGGCCTTTTCCGCCAGGGCCTCTTCCAGCGAAACCACGCCGGCGCCAGCGTGGGTGACGCTCAACAGGCCGATGAAAAACGCGATTCCTACAACACCTTGGCGCAATTCCGCCTCCAAAACACAAGATATAGAGGACTATAATTCCACGCCAACCCCTCTTCAAGCCCCCATGCTGATCGTCCGCCGGCCCTGTCCACCATTTGCGGCGCGAAATCCGCTCATCTTCCCGATTTCTCGTGTCGGGATGCGAGCACGGCGCGGCCCAGTCCCTTGAGGGCCGACTTCAACTCATCATCGTCGACGCCCGCGAGCCGCTCTTCAAGGTCCTTTTCCTCGCTGGAGCCCAAAGGGCGGTGCCTTGACGGGGAAACCGTCTTCCTGGGCGGCAGGGGCCCTTGGATCAACTTCAGGCGGGCCACCGCCCGGTAACCGAAATAACCGTTGATCCGCTCGACAATCTGCGGCTCGAAATGCTGGATTTCGGTGGCGTGGCCGCCGCCGTCGACGCGAAGGTGAAGTATCCCCTCGCGTCGCGCGCCGCGCTCGAAAACGATGCGCTCGGGCGAGGAGTGCTGGGCGAGTACGGTCCCGACGACGGACGGCCAGTCGCCGATCACCGCGCCTTCGGCGAAGCCGCGCCGGCCGAACAATGGCTTGGTGATGCGGTCCACGGTCGCTGCTAGGGCGCGTGGCACGCCGCTTCTTCTAGTCATTCAATGCCCATACACAGGTTCCTCGCCGCACGGTCAAAGGGTATGGTAGGGACATGTCCCCTCCGGCTCAACAGGACATTGCTAGGCCTCCAGCCCTGCGCCGCCGCCTGCTGGTCTGGTACGACCGCCATCGGCGGACGCTGCCGTGGCGGGTGCCGCCCGGCGCCACCGCCGCCCCCTACCGGGTGTGGCTTAGCGAAATCATGCTCCAGCAGACAAGCGTGGCCACGGTCATCCCCTACTACAACGACTTCGTGACCCGCTGGCCCGACGTCGAGGCGCTGGCCGCCGCCAGCACCGACGAGGTGCTGCACGCTTGGCAGGGGCTCGGTTACTACGCCCGGGCGCGCAACCTGCTGCGCTGCGCCACCGTCGTCGCCGGCGACCTAGGCGGACGATTTCCCAACAACGAGAAGGACTTGCGCCGGCTCCCGGGAATCGGCCCCTACACCGCCGCCGCCATCGCCGCCATCGCCTTCGGGTGCCGTACGACGCCAGTGGACGGCAACGTCTTGCGGGTGATGGCCCGGTTTTTCGCGGTGGACGAACCGCTGCCCGGCGCTGGCGTGGTCATCGCTTCCCTGGCGGTCGGTCTGACGCCTGGTACCCGGTCCGGCGACTTCGCGCAGGCGCTGATGGATCTGGGTGCCACCGTATGCGTTCCGCGGCGCCCGGCTTGCGGCGAGTGTCCGTGGGAGGGCGCTTGCGCCGCTCGCCGCATGGGACGGACCGGGGAGTTGCCGCGCAAATTGATGCCCAAGACCAAGCCGATGCGTCGCGGCGTGGCCTTTTGGTTGCAGCGCGCCGACGGCGCGGTGCTCATCCGCCGCCGCCTCGAGAAGGGACTTCTCGGTGGCATGATGGAATTCCCTGGCACCGAGTGGCGGCAAGCAGCGTGGACCCTGAAGGAGGCGCGCCGCCACGCGCCGGTGGCGGGGTCGTGGCGGCCGGTACCCGGCGTCGTGCGCCATACCTTCACCCACTTTCACCTGGAGCTTACGGTGCTTGCCGCCCGGGTCAACGGCGGCGGCGGCGGCAACCACGGCGGCGTCTGGTGCCCTCTCGAGCGCTTGTCCGACCACGCCCTGCCGACGGTGATGAAAAAGGTGGCCCGCCACGCGTTCGAGGGCGCGCCTTCTGGTTAATCGTCGTAGGCGATCAGGGTTTCGAAGGGGACGTTCAACCTCGAGCGGCCGTCGAGGAGCGTCAACTCGATGATACAAGCGGCGCCGACCACTTCGGCGCCGAGTTTTCCGAACAGCTCGATGGAGGCGTTCATGGTGCCGCCTGTGGCGAGCAGGTCGTCGACCAGCACCACCTTTTGTCCCGGGAGTACGGCGTCCTCCTGTATTTCGATGGTGTCGGTACCGTATTCCAGGGCGTACTCGTGAGGAATGGTGGGGCCCGGAAGCTTGCCCTTCTTGCGCACCATGACGAAGCCACAGCCGAGTTTCAGTGCCAACGGCGCCGCCACCAGAAAGCCGCGCGACTCGATGCCGGCCAGCATGTCCGGACGGTACCCGCCGACGATCTTGGCGAGCCGCCCCATGGCGACCTGCCAGGCGTCCGCGTGGGCGAGAAGGGTGGAGATGTCGTAGAACAAAATGCCCGGCTTCGGGAAGTCGGGAATGCCGCGGATGTGTTCCTTGAGGTCCATGATCCAGCCCCGCCTTTTGCTGTAAACGCTTGTTGAGCGGCGTATCCTATCGCTTGGCGCCGGGCGCGGCAATTTGTTGATGGTCGCGTGGCGCGCGCCGCCCAAGCAGGAAAAAGCAATCGTTTCAAGATAAGGTCGAGCGGTTCATATTGTTGCGTTGGCGGCCAATCTGGATTTACCATCGCGTTCGGCCGGTGACCATCCAAGGTACTGTTACCATGGATTTCGTGCCCCTTAGCAAGCGCATCGCTGAGGACATCGAGTGCAGCCTCATTGTCATGGCGTCAACCCAGCCTGAACACCAGGATTACTTTCTGGGTCCTAATGCCGCGCGGGTGGTGCGCCACGCCAAGTGTTCGGTGCTGGTCGTCAGGGATTAGGGTCCTGGATCGAAACGATTTCACCCTGAGCCCGAGCCCGAAAAAAGCAGCGGCGCCCCCGTCCGCTCCCGGACGCGGGCGCCGCGATAGCTGCCGACGTTGGCCGAGCGGAATTTCGGCTACTTGATCGTTTTTAAGTATTCGATGATGTGCTCGCGGTCCTTCTTTTTCTTCAGTTTGAGCACCATGGAAGTCTTCTTGCCCGCCCTCTTCTTGGCGAATTTCTTGGGGTCCGTCAGGTATTCATTGAGGCTGGCGTCATCCCAGGTCCAGTCCGCCCCCTTGAGGCCCTTGTATTTCTTGAACCCCTCCGCAGTGCCTGCTTTGCGACCAAATACGCCCGCCAAGGAGGGACCGACCCTGTGCTTGCCGGCTTTGATCGTGTGGCACGCCTTGCATTTCTTGAAGACCTTCTCACCATGGTCCGCCAGGGTCGGGCCTCCGACTAAGGCCACGGTGGCCGCCACGCCTAAAACGATAAACTTCCTTGAAAACATTTAGAACTACTCCCGCAGTGTTTCCCCCCCGCGAACGCGTGGTGCGCATTATCATTGAGGCGACCAAGCCTTGCAATAGTTACCGTGCATCGGTGACCGATTGCAGGCAGGCGATCTGTCACCCGAACCGCACCCCGGGGACTTTTTTCAAGGTGCTCATATTACTTTCATTTTACGGCCGTAAGCAACACTTGGCGGCACCGACAGTGGCCACCGCCTTGCATCTGCGCGCCTACGAATGGAATGATTTATTCGATGATGGAGAGGTTCTCCGCGGAAGATTTGCCGTCACGGCCGGGTGTGAGTTCGTACTCGACCTTCTGGCCTTCGTGGAGATTGGGTAGTCCGGCGCGTTCGACGGCCGAAATGTGAACGAAAGCGTCCTTGCCACCATCGTCGGGCTGGATGAAGCCAAACCCCTTGGCGGGATTGAACCACTTGACGGTTCCAATAGTCATGTCAACTCCTTATTCAAGTTAAAAGCCGCCGAACACGGGCAAAACGCAGGCTCGGCAGCGGACACGGTCTTACAATGACAAGGAGCAACTAGTCTGGTCGCCGCGGCGGCCAATTAAGAAACGCCAAGATATGCAATCCCAGTGATTTGAGATACCTATCGGTGTTTTCGGCGATAATCAAGGCCGCGTTTCTTTCGGCCCCGAATTTTTTTGGCTCCGCGGTTGCCGTTTGTGGGTCGGAAAGGGTGAGGTGATGAGCGGACCAGCGATGGCGGATTACGCGGCCACCCACCAGGCCTTCCGCTGGGAAGTGCCCGAACATTTCAATTTCGGCGCCGACGTGGTCGATGCGTGGGCGGCGGACGCGGCCAAGCTGGCGCTGATCTGGTGCGACGGGGAAGGCCGCGAACGGCGCCTGACCTTCGTCGAAGTGGCGCGGCTGTCCAATCGTTTCGCCAACCTGCTACGCAGCCACGGGGTCGGCAAGGGCGATCGGGTGATCATCATGCTGCCGCGAATTCCCGAGTGGCAGATCGCCGTGGTTGGCTGCGCCAAGCTTGGCGCCGTGCCGGTGCCCTGCGTGACCATGCTGACCGAGGGCGACATCGCGTACCGGGCGGCGCACTCGGGGGCAGTGGCGGCGGTGACGACCCGCGAAAATGTCCACAAGTTTCATGGCGAACCCAACCTGTGCTGCCGGGTGAGCGTCGGCGGCGGCGACGGGTGGCTCGAATTCGAGGGCGCCATGGGCGGCGTCTCTGACGCCTTCAACGCGGTCCCCATGGCGCGCGAGGACCCGGCCATCCTATATTACACATCAGGCTCGACCGGCACGCCCAAGGGGGCCATGCACGCGGCGCGTGGTCTCTATGCCTGGCGGGGCTCGGCCCGCTACTGGCTGGACCTGGGGCCTGACGACTTGATGTGGTGCACCGCCGATACCGGCTGGTCGAAGGCCGGCACCAGCATCCTCTTCGGGCCCTGGAGCCAGGGCGCCGAAGTGCTCTTTTACGATGGTCCCTTCGACCCGGCGGCGCGACTCGAACTGCTAGAGCACTACCAGGTTACCGTCTTCTGCGCCGCCGCCACCGAGTTCCGCCGCCTCATCGCCGAGGACGTGGGGGCCCATGACCTTTCGTCTCTCAAGCTCGCGGTCTCGGCCGGCGAGGCGCTGAACCCGGAGATTGTGGAAAAATGGCAGGCGTTGAGCGGGGTACCCCTGCTCGACGGTTATGGGCAGACGGAGACCCTGATGACCGTCCTCAACTATCCGGGGATGCCGGTCAAGGCCGGCTCCATGGGTCGCCCGCTGCCGGGGACCGAGGTTGCGGTCATCGACGACAGCGGCGCCCTCGTCGGGGCCGGCCAACCAGGGCAGTTGGCGGTGCGCCTGCCCAATCCTCAACAGATGCTGGGCTACTGGAAGGAGCCCGCGAAAACCCAGGCTGTCATGGTCGAGACGGGCGGCGCCCGGTGGTTCCTCACCGGCGATAACGCGTACAGGGACGAGGACGGCTATTTCTTCTATCTCGGGCGCGCCGACGATGTGATCAACTCGGCCGGCTACCGCATCGGCCCCCAGGAGGTGGAGAACGCGCTCATGGAGCATCCGGCGGTGCAGGAATGCGCCGCCGTCGGCAGCCCAGACGCCGAGCGCGGCGAAGTGGTCAAAGCCTTCATCGTGCTCCATGCGGGATATGCGGCGAGCCAGGAACTGGCCAAGGATCTCCGCGACCACGCCAAGCGCGTTACCGCGCCATACAAGTATCCGCGCCGCATTGCCTTCATCGACGACCTGCCCAAGACGGTGACCGGTAAGATCCGTCGCCGCGTGCTGCGCGACCGGGAATACACCGGTGAAGGTTGACGGCTGACGGCTGACGGCGCGCCGAGGCACCGGGCAGAAAGCTATAAGCAGTTTTGTATTTTTAAGGAAAATGGTCGGAGTGAGAGGATTTGAACCTCCGGCCCCCGTCTCCCGAAGGCAGAGGTCGCAGGTTCGAATCCTGCCGGGTGCGCCATTTTTTTCAAACAATCAACATGATAGGGTGTGCATACGATCAGGCCGAATTGGCTGTAATCTTCCAGTAAGCACCCAGTAAGCACACAAAGAGGCTGCATTTACCTGATTTCATTATCTTTCTTCTATCTGACACCTGGCACTAGCTTGCACGTTGCCGATGATCCGCTTCTGACGTCCGGGTCAAGGGCCGCGCGGAGCCACGCGCAACGTAGTGAGCATGGCGAGCACGGGCGGAGCGGACCCTTTATGCGGCGGCGACTCGACACAATGAAAACTAACCGGACACGAGTGTGTCCGGTTCTGCCGAGCCGCTTGATTTTTACAGTCCAGCGGAACGCTGGTCGGGGGATTGTTAAGGGG
>DASCNF010000184.1:0-4190 GCA_036011345.1 Rhodospirillales bacterium
ACCGCGTACATATGTTCGCACGGATAAAGCGGCACGCGAACGCCCAACCGTGCCGCTAGATCACGGGTCCACAGCCCGCAGCAAAGAACTAATGTCTCGCATTCGACGGCACCGGTCGTTGTTTCGAGGCGATAGCTTCCCGAAGGCAATCGCCTGATGTCTGCCACGGGAGAATTCTCAAAGACTCGCGCTCCCTGCTGTTTGGCTCCGGCGATCAACGACATGGTGGCGTCCACCGGGTTGAGCTGTCCGTCCTTGGGAGTGTAGATGGCGCCCTCGACCAAGGTGTCGTCGATCTCCGGATAGAGGTCCTTCGCTTCCTTCGGTCCGATGATGGGTGCCTCAATGTCGAAGCTCTTGGCGATGGTCGCGTAGCGTTTCAACTCGTGTAGGCGATCCTTGGTGCGCGCGATGCCGAGCGTCCCGTTCTGCTTGAAACCGGTGGCTTGGCCGGTTTCGGCTTCGAGGCGGGAATAGAGTTCCACGTTGTAGCGGGACAATTCCGTCAGGCCGTGGCTCAAGCGTAGCTGCATGATCAATCCCGCCGCGTGCCACGTGGTGCCACAGGTCAGGGTTCCCCGCTCGAGAACGACCACGTCTTGTGCGCCTAGCTTGGTCAGATGGTAGGCGATGCTGCATCCGGCAACGCCGCCGCCCACGATGACGACGCGAGCCTGGCCGGGAGGAGCGTCCGTCACGATCGCCTCGCGTCATCCGGCGCCGAGGGCGGCGTCGACCAGCACCGCTGCGTAATCGTCGAGGAATTCCTCGAAGGCGGCGACGAAGGCGTCGTGGTCGGCCTCGGTGAGCGGCAGCGACAGGGCTATGAAACCGCGGCGTGCAAAGTAGAAGCCGCACAGGTTCATTTCCAGGTGCAGGAGCTTGCGGGCCGCCAGCGACGTCGGCGGCCAGTCGGAGGGGCGGCGGATTGGCCGGCGCTGATGGTGGATACACATCATCGAGCCCAGCCCCGTGACCTGCATCGGCACCCCGCGGGCGTCGGCTGCCGCCTGCAGGCGCACGCGCAGACGGTCGCCGGTGGCGTTGAGCCGTTCCACGGCCTTTGCGGTAAACACCTTCTCCAGCCCCGCCGCGCCGGCCGCCATGGAGAGCACGTTGTTGTTGTAGGTGCCGGAGTGGGTGAGCGCGTCGGCCCGCCGCTGATCGAGTCGGCGCATCAACTCGGCGCGGCCGCCGAAGGCGCCGAAGCTGATGCCACCGCCCAGGTACTTGCCGAATGCCGCCAGATCCGGCATCACCCCTGTGCGCTCCTGCATGCCGCCGGGCGCCAGCCGCGAGGTCATCACCTCGTCGAATACCAGCACCACGCCGTGTAGCGCGGTCTCCTCGCGTAGTGCCTGAAGGAATTCAGGTTCGCCTGGGATGCAGCCGGCGCTGCCCATCATCGGCTCGACGATGACGGCGGCCAGATCTTTCGCATGCTGGGCGATCAGCCGCCGCGTCCCCTCGGCGTTGTTGTACTCTCCGATGACCGTCTGGAACGGTGCGTTGATCGGCGAACCGCCACCGGCAAAGGCCAAGACCGCGCCGTGATAGCCCCCGGTGAAGGCCATGATCGCCTCGCGGCCCGTCACCGCGCGGGCAAGGCACAGGCACATAAGATTTGCCTCGGTCCCCGAGTTGCAGAAGCGGACCAGTTCAAGGGCCGGGAAGCGAGCGCAAAAGAGCTCCGCCAGCCTCGCCTCAAACCGGTTTGGTCCGCCAAGGGCCAGCCCGTCTTCGAGCGCGCTGCGGATGGCTTCGAGGATTGCCTGGTCCGAATGGCCGTAGAGCCCGGCCGTGTACTCGCCCAGGAAATCCCGGTAGGCGTGGCCATCCAGGTCGAAGAGCGAGGCGCCCTCGCCTTTGACCAGCGTCACGGGGAAGGGGTCGTAGTACAGGCTCGTGCGGGTGTTGCCGCCGGGCATGGAGCGCAGCGCCCCCTGGTGGCGGGCCTGGCTCTTCGGGTTGGCGGCGACGTAGCGGGCCTCGACCCCGGCGACGGCCGTCTCCAGGGTCAGGTTGCGGGTCGACGTCCCGCTCATGGCCCAAACCCTTCTTCGTTCAGTTGCCGCAGGTACTGGCCGGCGATGTCGCAGTCGACGAGATCGGAGTATGCGTCCAGGAGCTGCTTGCTGATCGGTCCCGGCACCTGGCCGCCGGCGATGGGCGCGCAGTTGAAGCTTGACACCGGGCATAAACACAGGCTGGTCGAGGTCACGAAGACCTCGTCTGCCGTGTAGGCGTCGTACGGATCGATGTCACGCTCCACCACCGGGAAGCCGAGTTGCCGCGCCAAACCGATCACCGTCTGCCGGCTCACCCCCGCCAGTACGTAGCGCTCGAGCGGTGTCATCAGCCGCCCGTCCTTGACCACGAAGATATTGGAGCCCATCCCCTCGCACAGGTTACCGTTCTCATCCAGGAGCACCGCCCAGGCATCGGGGTCGCGCCCATGGACTTCTAAATCGGCCATGATGAGATTGAGATAGTTGTGGGTCTTCGTGCGTGGGCTCAGGGAGTCCGGCGACGTGCGCCGCACCGACGGCACGATGACCCGCAGGCCGTCGCGGTAGTAGGGGGCGCGCTGCTTGAACGGCAGCGGCATGCACTCGACGATGACGGTGGGGCCGGTATCCTCCCAGCCCTCGTCGCCGATGGCGCGCACGCCGCGCGAGACACGCTGGCCCAGCCAGTAGTCCTCGCCCTCGCCGAGCAGGTGCAGGTTGCGGCGCAGCACCTCGAGGGTGAGCTCGATCATCTGCTCGGGGTCCATGCCGATGTCGATGCGCAAATAGCCGAGCGAGCGGTAGAAGCGGTCGATGTGCTCCTTCACCTTGAAGGGCTTGCCGTTGAAGGTGCGGGTCAGATCGAAACAACCGTCGCCGTAGAGAAAGCTGCGGTCGCGAAAGGGGATGCGTACGTCAACCTCGGGCAGGTAGCTCCCATTGTAATAGGCTATCCGTTGGTTGGCGCGATCCGCCATGGAATTTCCCCCAAATCAAGCTCTTCGACAAAAACATCGATCACCCGGACCGGATTGTCCTCGCCGATCCATTCATCTAGTCGCACCGAGAACAACGTTCTCTGGCCCCGATCCTCACCCTCAATAAAACGCTTCATCAATAAATCTCACCCACTCCAGAACGAGATTCTAACAGGCATCGCGTTTTTACACAGCCTAGACCCTAAGCGGACCCAGAATGCCCTATCCGGCCTCGGTCCCGACGACAAGGTCGAACTTCCGCGGCTGGATGTCCTCCGGAAACTTTATGTACAGTTCAACCTCGAACAAGCCCTTCGGGGCCTTCTGGTTGTCGTGGTGATGGGAGATAGACGTATGCATAACGCTGCCGTCCTTCGACGGGACCAGGAACCGTATCATCTCGAAGAAATCGTCACCGCTCTCGGGTAAGATAAGGATGAACGCCTGAAAGCGATCCACCCGTATTGGTTCCGTAAAGGCGTTGTACATGAACAGTTGGAACCCGCATTCGAGAGAATAGACAATCTCCATGTGGTGAAGCAGATTAGGCACCATGATGAACTCGCCGCCGCGTACTCCCTTGTGGACGTTGTGAGCGCCTTCCATCTCCTTCATCTTCATGTCCGTCATGAGCATGTTGGCGGACTGTATTGCACCCATCTTCCTCCCGGCCTTCTGTTTGGCCGCCTTCGGCAGCTGGCCGTGGTACATTGCGCCGCCTATCTTCTTCTCGGCCGCCTCGGTTAGGTGCACGGGCGCCGTGCAGGCCACCTTCTTGTGGTCCATTTTCATGTCGCCCTTTTCGTGCTTCATGCCCTCCATCTTCATTTTGCCCTCGTTCTGGTGCTTCTCATCGGCGGTAGCAGGAAGGGTCATGGAGAAAGAGAGGACGAGTGCGACCGTTCCTACCGTCAACATCTTTCTCATCATCTTCATCCCACGTTTCATCTGTTGTCCCAATATCCTCGAGGTTGAATGTATGCCGAGTTTAGAAACCGATGTAACTTAAAACCTCTCACCCAAAGGCATCTCGGCGTCAATTGCGGTTACTGTTGAGGAATGCCGAAAGTTCGCTTTTGGCCAGGAGCGGACCTTAGGCATCGTCGCCACTGATTTCTGCTTCTGATGCGGTGGACGGCTCCCACCCGACGGCATCGCGATGTGCCAAAGTGTGGTTACTCATGAACCACAGGGAAATAGGAGC
>DASCNF010000185.1:0-12775 GCA_036011345.1 Rhodospirillales bacterium
CCTCCGGCGAATTCTGGTAATGGCTGAGGATGGCCTGTTCCTGGCCGGGGTGGCGGCGTGTCTCCTCGGCTAGGACGCGCTTCATGTCGTCCTGCTTGATCTGGATGTTGTTGATCCGGCCGATCTCGCCGAGGAGCAGCCCCAAGCGCACACGACGCCTGGCCAGATCGTCGAATACCGCCTTCAGTTCATCGTCGCTCTTGGCGTCGGGGTCCTCTGCCTGCCCGGCCTCCTTTGCCGCCTTGCGCTGCTCTTCGTATTGATTCCAGATGCCGTGGGCCTCCGCCTCGACCATGGCGGCGGGCAACTCGAAGTTGTGGTCGGCGTCGAGAGCATCGAGCACCTGACGCTTGAGACGCATGCGGGATATCGACTTGAATTCGCGGACGTGGTCCTCCCGAATCGCGCTTTTCAGGTCTTCCAGCGTCTCCAGGCCGACTTGTTTGGCCAAATCGTCGTCGACGGCGGCCGGCACGGTGCGCCGCAGTTCCTTAATATGGACCTCGAACACGGCGTCCTTGCCGGCCAGTTGGTCGGCCCCGTAGTCGCTGGGGAAGCTCACCTCGACGCGCCGCTTCTCGTCGTCGTCGGCGCCGATGATCTGATCCTCGAAGCCGGGGATGAACGAGCCCGAGCCCAGTTCCAACTCGTAACCCTCGGCCTTGCCGCCCGGAAATTCCTCGCCATCCACGGAGCCCACGAAGTCGATGACCGCGACGTCGCCCGCCTTGGCATTGCGGTTTTCATCCAGCGCCTCGGTCGTCTTGCGGGACTGGGCAAGGTTGGCCAGGGCCTCTTCGATGGTCGCCTCGTCGGTCTCGACGACCAGCCGCTCCAGTTTAATCTTGGAGAAGTCCATGGGCTCGATGTCCGGCATGACCTCGATCTCCATGGTGTATTCCAGATCGAGCCCGGCCTCGAAGGAGACAATCTCGATCTTGGGCTGCATGGCTGGGCGCAGGCCGCGTTCCTCCAGGGCATGGCTGGAACTCTCGTCGACGACCTTCTCGAGAACCTCGCCAATGATCGAGGGACCGTATCTTTCCTTCAGAATCGACAGGGGCACCTTGCCCGGCCGGAAGCCGTCGATACGCACCGTCAGCGCCACTTCGCGCAGGCGGCCGGTGACCTGTTCCTCGATGTCGGCGGCGGCAACGACAATCTTAAACCCCCGTCTTAGAAAATCCGTTTTTGTCTCTGTTACTTCCATAAAAAACCCAATCGAATGGCTCGTAAATCATATAGCTTTCAAGCGCCACGCCACACCGTGTCCACCGGCCTGTGTCGGAACGGCGCATGGTGCGGGCGGAGGGACTCGAACCCCCAAGGCGTTGCCGCCACCAGGTCCTAAACCTGGCGTGTCTACCAGTTCCACCACGCCCGCCGCGCGCCCGCGATTGCGGTCTCGCACCGGGCGCGCAAATCTATAGCAATTGCACAGGCTGTCAATCGCCGGCCGGAGGGTGCGCGGCGGGCCCATCGGCCTCACCCCTTGAGCAGGCCGCGCACCGAAGAAGAGGCCGCGATCTTGTCCTCGGAGGTGTATGCCTCGTGGTTGTCACCGATGTCGTCCAGCTTGTAGAGGTAATTGATCATGATGCTGGCCGACTGAGCCATGCCCTTGGGCGAGCGGTCGCCCCGCCAGTTGAGACGCTCCATGCGGGCACCGTTGCTGAGGTGGAAATGGGCGACCGGATCGAGGGCCGCGCCGTCCTCTCTCTTCTCTTGCAAGAGGTAGCGCGCGCACAGGCGCATGAGCGGACCGCGCGGGATTTTGCCGATAGTCCCCTCGGCGCCCTGATCTGCCCCCTCGAGTAAGTCCTTCAAGGTCCCCTTGGCATCCCCCGAGCCGCCAGCCGCCGATTTCAGCGTCTTGTGTTCGGAAGGCAGCAGCAACCCTGCCTCGCCGTTCTTCAGGATACCGGCCAACCACGCACGGAACCCGGGGATCGGGGAAAGTGTCGCGAAATTCTTGAGCCGAGGAAACTCGCCCGCCAGGCTGTCGGCAACGCGCTTGATGAGAAAGGCGCCGAAACTGATCCCGGCGAGACCTTTCTGGGCGTTGGAGATGGAATAGAAGATGGCGGTATCGGCGCTGGCCGGGTCCAGCACCGGCGCCTCTTCGTCGAGCAGATCCTGGATGCTGTCCGCCATGCCGTCGACCAGGGCCACCTCGACGAAGATTAGGGGCTCGTCGGGCATGCGCGGGTGAAAATACGCGAAGCAGCGGCGGTCCGAGGCGAGCCTGTTCTTGAGGTCGTCCCAACTCGTGATGGCGTGAACCGCTTCATAGGCGATGAGCTTTTCCAAAACCTCCGCCGGGGTGCCGTCCCAGGTGATCCGCTTGAGTTCCAGGAAATCCACGTCGAACCACATGGTGAGCCGGGACTTGAGATCGCTTTCCAGTGCCTGGAGCAGGGGGTCCCGGCGTGCCATGGGTATGAGTTCGGCGCGCATGTCGACCAAGAACTTAACCCCCTCGGGCAGGCTGTTGAACTGGGTCAGCAGCTTGACGCGGGGCGCCCACAGAGCGGCACGCAGGGTTTTTTCCGCTTCTTGGCGCGCCGCGGTGGCACCATCCGCCTGGCGTAACGCCTCGGCAGCGGCGTCGACGGCTCCGTGATCGACGTCGAAATCCTCGGCCAGCACCTTCAGGAAGCGCTCGCGGCCGACGGCGTCGAGGGCCAGATAGGCGTGGCCCAGGGCGGCGGCGCGCGCGCGCGCCGAGACCTCGCCGCCCCGGGTTTCCAGGCAGGCGCGCATCTGTTCGCGCAGGCGCGCCGCGTCTTCATCGGGCAGGTCGGGGCGCAGGCTGGCCGCCGCGGCGTCGTATTTGACGCCGGCGATTCCCTGCCAGGCGCTGCGCAGGTTGCGTAGCGTCCGGTCAAGAAAACTTATGCTGCCTTGCTCGCTCATGTTTCTCCCGCGTTTACGGGCATCTCTCAAAAATTGGTCCTTTGGCCCTGTAAAGCAACCCTCGCGACGAATTCGGCGGCACCGCCTCTCAAAGGATGCTTCTCAGCACCCCGGGCAGGGCGTCCGGCAGGTCCTCGGCGATGAGCCCGGGCCCGAAGGCGGCAGCCGCCGCGCCGTGCATCCACACCGCCGCGCACGCGGCGGCGAAAGTGTCCATGTCCTGAGCCATGAGGCCGAGGACGAACCCGGCCAGCACGTCGCCGGTGCCGGCGCTGGCCAGTTCGGGCGGCGCGTTGTCATTGAGGACGGCACGGCCGTCGGGTGCCGCGATCACGCTGTCCGCCCCCTTGAGAAGAACCACGGCACCGCTTTGCCGGGCGGCGGCGCGGGTGCGCTCCAGCTTGTCCCCCTCAACTGCGAACAGGCGCCGAAACTCGCCCTCGTGGGGAGTCAACAGACACGGCGCGGCGATGGCGGAAAAAAGCTCCGCCGGCTTCCCCGCGAAGACGGTGAGCGCGTCGGCGTCAATGACGCAGGCCTTTTTCAGGGTCAGCGCCTCCAGGGTCCGGCGTCTCGTGGTCTTCGTGATCCCGGCGCCGGGACCTACCAGCACGGCGTTGTGGCGGGGGTCGGCGAGCCACTCCCCGAACCCGTTATCGTCGGCCATCGGCTTGACCAGGGTACCGGGTGTCCCGGCGGCATAAAGCGCAAAGACTTCGGCCGGTGCCGCGATGCTCACTAGGCCGGCGCCGACGCGCCGCGCCCCGAGTGCCGCCAAGCGCGCTGCGCCGGTCATTTCCGCCCCTCCCACCACCACCGCGTGACCGCGGCTGTATTTGTTGCCTTCGTTCTTGGGGCGGGGCAGCGCGCTCAGCCACAGGTCGGGTCGGTTGGCGAAGGTGCGTGGCTCCATGGAGGCGAGCACGCTTTCGGGTATGCCGATGTCGGCGACCACCACCTCGCCGCACAAAGCGCGGCCGGGAAACAACATATGCCCCGGCTTGCGGCGGAAGAAGGTGACGGTGAGGCTTGCCTTGACCGCCACGCCGAGGACCTGGCCACTATCGCCGTGGACGCCGCTTGGTACATCGACGGCGACGCATTCCGCCGCGCCGGCCTCGACGCGCGCCGCGAGCGCCTCGAGTGCAGCCTTCGCGGCACCCTTCAGCGGCCGTTTCAGCCCGGCCCCGAACATCGCATCCACCACCAGCCGGCAGCCTTCGTCGACGCCGGCCTCGACGGATGCCGCGTCGGTGCCCCAGCGCACGGCGCTGGCGGCGGCGGTGTCCTTGAGCTTTTTGGGAGCGCCAAGAAGGGCGACGCGCACCGGCCACCCGGCGTCGCGCAGGAGCCGGGCCACCACGAAACCGTCACCACCGTTGTTGCCCGGACCGCACAGAACGGCGACCGGCTCGGGCCGCCAGCGGTGCTGGATGTGGCGGGCGATGGCGGCGCCTGCCGCCTCCATCAATTCGATACTGGGAACGCCGCCAGCCTCGGCTAGGCGATCGGCCTCGTACATCTCGGCGACGGAAAGAAGGATGTTGTCTCTCATCGGTTTCTCGCTGTGTTACCCATCGCCCGGCAATCATAGACGAGCCCCGGCGCCACCGGAAGTCGCCGGAAGCCAACAGAAGCAACCGCTTGGCCGTTTACTTGGCGGGCAACGTTTGGGTGTAACTTAGGATGTCCACCTGGTCCTGGACGCTCAGTACGTTGAGGGCGACCATGCCGACGCCGAGCTGGCCGAAGCGGATTTTGTGCAGGGTTTCCCATGGGTTTTCCTGCGCCACGGTGCCGATATATTCGGGCTTCTTTTCGTCCTTGAAGTTGATGGCCTTGCCGTTGAAGCCGTGGCACACGGCGCAGATGGTCTGGTAGAGGGCGGCGCCGCGCCGAAAGTCGCCGTGCGCCTTCCTGGTGGCGCGGTCGATGTACTTATCCATGTCGATCTGGCCCAGGCTCAGGAACAGCGCCAGCTTCTCCATGGCCGAATGCGGTATCACCGCGGACGTGAAGGCGTGGGTCTTGTCCATGATGATCTGGTGGATTCGCCCGGGGTCGATGCCGGCCACCCCGCGCACGCCCTTGAGGGCGGTGTAGTGCGAGCCCTTGCCGTAGGCGCCGTCCACACCCTTGTAGTCCCAGCCGTGGCATTCCTTGCAGCGCTAGGTGGCGGAGCCTTTCTTCTTACCGGCGGCGGGATAGGCGGGATGGCTCTCCTTGGGGGACGTCGCCTCGATCACCTCCCACCATTTGTCGTAAAGCTGGCCTCCCCGGCTGATCGTCCAGATACTGGTCGGATCGTGGGCGTGCCCTTCCTCCTGGGCGGCGGCCTCGGGCGGCGCCAAGCCCAGGGCCGTGCCGAGCAGCAGACCCGTGAGGATCGCCAGAAGCGATGTCGCTCGGATTGCTGGTGGCGCTTTCAGGCGTTTCATGGCTGGGCTCCCTTTGCGTTGGCGTCCGTGCACGGCGTCGAGGATAAGATGAACGGGCGAACCGGTTATACGGATTGCCTGTGCGAGCCGCCACATTGGATCGGATGACGGGCGTCGTCATTGATCTGGGTCAATGGCCGCCACCGTCACGGCGCCGTTGACCGGTGGCCCCGATCCGGTGTAGAACAAAAAAAGAACATTTAACATTCACGAGGCAAGGCAGGGAGTTCCATGTCGCCGCCGAACGGTTTTCAACGGCCCGATCCGCCCCTTATCGCGGACCTGCGCGCCCGCATCGCCAGGATCGAGAGACAGACCCCGGAATGCGGCGGCTCCCCGGGCGCGCTGTCCCTGGGCTCCTCGGAGCTGGACGCCGCCCTGTCCTGGGGCGGGCTGCCGCGCGCCGTGCTTCATGAGGTGATCGCAGCCAATTGGGCCGCCAACCAAACCGCCGCCGCCGGTTTCTGCGCCGCCCTTTCGGCGCGCTTGGCCGGCGACCGGGGCACGGTGTTGTGGTGCCGCAGACGCCGCGACCCAAGAGGACGCGCCCTTTATGGCCCGGGCCTCGCCGCCTTCGGCCTGGCGCCGCGGCGGCTCATCGTGGCGCGCGGACGCAGCGAGATCGAGGTGCTGTGGGCCATGGAAGAAGGCCTGCGCTCCGGCGCGCCAGCGGTGGTGTTGGGCGAGGTCGGGAACCTTCTGCCGGGTGCTGCGCGACGCCTGCAGTTAGCTGCTAAGGCGGGCGGCGTCACCGGCCTTCTTCTCAATGGCGTTACGGGCGCCGACGGTGCCGGCGGCGTGGTTCCATTGGGCCCGGCAGTGACTCGCTGGCGGGTCTCCGCCGCCACCCAAACCGGCGCCGGCGCGTCGCCCCGCTGGTGGGTGGAGCTTTTGCGGTGCCGCGGTAGCCCTCAACACGGCGCACCGGCGGCTTGGTTCGTGGAGTGGTGTGATGGGACGACGGGTCGTTTCGTTGTGGTTGCCGCGCCTGGCCACCGAGCGCCTAGGCCGGCGCCGGGTGGCGACGTCGCCGGCGTCGCGGCCGGCACCGGCTAGGACACTAGCCACCATCAGTGCCCGCCAGGGCGGGGTGCGCATCGTCGCCGTCAACGGCGCGGCCGAGGCCGCCGGCGTGGCGCCGGGCATGACCCTGGCCAACGCCCGCGCCGTGGCGCCCGGTCTGGCGACGACCGAGGCCGACCCGGCGGGCGAGCGGCGAACCCTGGCCGCCATCGCCGTGTGGTGCGGGCGTTATACCCCATGGACGGCGGCGGATGGTGGCGGCGTGTGGCTCGACATCACCGGCTGTGCGCACCTTTTCGGCGGTGAGACAGGGCTCCTGGAAGATCTGAAAGGACGCCTGAAATCTCAGGGATTCGCAGCCCTGGCCGCCGCCGCCGACACGCCGGGCGCGGCTTGGGCGGTGGCCCGTTTCAGCGCCCACGGAGGGAACGCCATGGTCATCATCCCGAGCGGAAAGGAAGAGACGCGCACCGCGCTGGCGTCTCTACCGGTGGCCGGGTTGCGCCTGGCACCGGCCGCCGCCGAGGGGCTCGGCCGCGTCGGCCTGCGCCGCATCGGCGACCTGTTCGAGCTGCCCCGCGCGCCGCTTGCCAAGCGCTTCGGAGAAGTCCTCACCCGCCGCCTCGACGAGGCCCTGGGTACCGTCGAGGAGCCGATTTTGCCGCACCGCTCGCCATCTCCCGTCCGCGCGCGCCTGGCCTTCGCCAATCCCATCAAGCACGGCCCCGCCATCGCCGGTGCGGCGCGGCACCTGCTCGCCGAACTGTGCCGCAGGCTGGAGGCCGCGCACCAGGGGGTGCGGCGCCTCGAACTCACCCTCTACCACACCGACGGCAGCCGCGACAGAACCGCCATCGGCACTAGCCGGCCGATGCGCGACGCGGCGCACCTGGAGCATCTTTTCCGGGACAAGCTGGAGGGGCTGGATCCCGGCTTCGGGATCGAGGTCATGGTCCTCGCCGCCGCCGCCGTCGACCCCCTGCCCCCCACCCAGAGCGGGCTCCGCGTCTGTGGACGGGGAACGGCGGATGGCGTCTCCCGCCTTATTGACCGGCTCGCCAACCGCCTCGGCGCGGCGGGCGTGGTGCGCCTTCACGCGCCCCCCAGCCACCTTCCGGAGCGCGCCTGCCGGGCACTTTCCGCCGCACATACTATGAACCCGGCGGCGTCCATGGAAGATCGGCCGGTACAGCCGCGCCCCCTGCACCTGTTGCTCTGGCCCGAATCCATCAACGTCATCGCGCCCACCCCCGACGACCCGCCGGCGGTGTTCCACTGGCGGCGCGCGCGCTACCGGGTGGCGCGCGCCGAAGGGCCCGAGCGCATCGCCCCAGAATGGTGGCGCGAAGCCCCCGAGGACGCCCCGGCGGCGGAACGCCGCGTCCATGACTATTCCCGCGACTATTTCCGGGTGGAGGATACGCAAGGCCAGCGCTTCTGGCTCTACCGGGAGGGGCTGTATCGCCCCGATAGGGCACCGCGCTGGTACATGCACGGGCTTTTCGCGTGAGGGCGGGGGCGGGTCAATCGTAGGGGCGGGTTTCAAACCCGCCCCCCGAATGGCCCTGATTTCCGATGCCCCCCTACGCCGAGTTACAGGTGACCAGCAACTTCAGTTTCCTGCGCGGTGCTTCGCACCCGGAGGAACTGGTCATGGCGGCCGCCGCCCTCGGCCATTCGGCCATCGCCATCACCGATCGCAATACGCTGGCCGGCGTCGTGCGCGCCCACGTCGCCGCCAAGGAAGCTGGCATCCGGCTGGTGGTCGGCGCCCGGCTCTGCCTGGCCGGCGACCTGAGCTTCATTTGTCTGCCCACCGGCCGCGCCGCCTATGGGCGTCTCGCCGCGCTCCTGACCCTGGGTAAGCGGCGCGCCGAAAAAGGCCAATGCCGTCTCACCCTCGACGACCTGCTGGACGGCGAGGAATTCGCCGGAGGCACGGGCCAGATACTGCTTGCCATCGCCCCCGAAACAGGGGCCGAGCGCGATTTCGGTGAGGTCCTGAATAAATTAAGAGATAGAGTTAAAAACAATCTGTATTTTATTGTAAACAAAACATATAAAGGCGATGATAAACAGAGAATTTTAGCCCTCGCCGAGCTTGCCCGGGCGTGCCGCGTGCCCCTCGTCGCCGCCAATGACGTGAACGCCCACAGCGCCGCCCGCCGGCCCCTGCAGGACGTGCTCACCTGCATCCGCGAGCACTGCGCCATCTTTGAGGCCGGCTACCGGCTTCACGCCAACGCCGAGCGCCACCTCAAGGCCCCGGACGAGATGGCGCGCCTGTTCGCCGACTGGCCCGATGCCGTCGCCCGCACGGCTGACATCGCCACCATGTGCGACTTCTCCCTTGACGAGTTGCGCTACGAGTACCCGGTCGACCCGGTGCCCCCAGGCAATACGCCCCAGGAGGAACTGGAACGCCTGGCCTGGGCGGGCGCCGCCGGGCGCTATCCGGCGGGCGCCCCGGAAAAGGTGCGTGCCCAGATCGTCCACGAGCTGGCCCTCATTGGCGGGCTCAGCTACGCGCCGTATTTTCTCACCGTCCACGACATCGTCCGTTTCGCGCGGGGCCGCGGCATCCTCTACCAGGGCCGCGGCTCGGCCGCCAACTCGGCGGTCTGCTATTGCCTGGGCATCACGGCGGTGGACCCGGCCCGCATCGACCTCTTGTTCGAGCGCTTCGTCAGCGCCGAAAGGGACGAGCCCCCCGACATCGACGTCGACTTCGAGCACGAGCGCCGCGAGGAGGTCATTCAGTACATCTATGGGAAATACGGGCGCCGGCGCGCCGCCATGACCGCCACCGTGATTTCCTACCGGAGCAAGAGCGCGTTGCGCGAGACCGGCAAGGTCTTCGGGCTTTCCGACGACGCCATCACGGCCCTGCAGGGTGCCGCCTGGCACCGCCACTGGGACGAAATCACCGAGGCTTCCATCCGCGAGGCGGGACTCGACCCCCATGACGACACCGTCCGCCGGGTCATGGACCTGGCCGGCCAGTTGCGGGGCTTTCCCCGCCATCTGTCCCAGCACACCGGCGGCATGGTGATCACCAAGAGCCCGCTTTCATCCATGGTGCCCATCGAGAACGCAGCCATGGAGGAACGCACCGTCATCGAATGGGACAAGAACGACCTGGACGCCCTCGGCATCCTCAAGATCGACGTGCTCGGCCTCGGCATGCTGAGCTGCGTGCATAAGGCTTTCGAGCTGATCGCACGCCACCACGGCCGGCGCCTTTCCTTGGCCACCGTGCCGCCCGAGGACGGGGCCGTCTACGACATGCTGTGCGAAGCCGACACCGTCGGAGTCTTCCAGGTGGAGAGCCGTGCCCAGATGTCCATGCTGCCGCGTCTCAAGCCCCGCTGCTTCTATGATCTGGTGATCGAGGTGGCGATCGTGCGCCCCGGCCCCATCCAGGGCGACATGGTGCATCCCTACCTGCGCCGTCGCGCCGGCACGGAACAGGTCGATTACCCCTCCAAGGAGCTCGAAGACGTGCTTGGCAAGACCCTCGGCATCCCGCTCTTCCAGGAGCAGGCCATGAAGATCGCCATCGTCGCCGCCGGCTTCACGCCGGCCGAGGCCGACCGCCTGCGGCGCGCCATGGCCACCTTCCGGCGCTCCGGCACCATCGACACCCTTCGCGACAAGCTCGTCGAAGGCATGGTCGAGCGCGGCTACGAGCGCGATTTTGCCGAACGCTGCTACAAACAGATCGAGGGTTTCGCCGACTATGGCTTTCCCGAATCGCACGCCGCCAGCTTCGCGCTTCTCGTCTACGTCTCGGCTTGGCTCAAGCGCCACTATCCGGCGGCCTTCGCCGGGGCGCTCTTGAACAGCCAGCCCATGGGCTTCTACGGCCCGGCGCAAATCGTCGGCGACGCCCGCCAGCACGGTGTCGAGGTGCGCCCGGTCGACGTCAACATGAGCGATGGGGACTGCACGCTGGAGGGCACCGGCGAAAACGTGGCGCTCCGCTTGGGTTTACGGCAGGTCAAGGGACTGCGGCAGAGAGACTCCGAGGCCGTCGTGGCGGCGCGCGGCGCGGGCTACCAGGACATCCCCTCCCTGTGGCGGCGCGCCGGCGTCGGGGGTGCGTCGCTCGACGCCCTGGCGCGTGCCGATGCTTTCGGGTCCTTGAGCCTCAGCCAGCGCCAGGTCCTATGGGCGGTGCGTGGCCTCGATGAGGCGCCGCTACCGTTGTTCGCCGCCGCCCCAAACCGGCGCGAACCGCCCGTGGCCTTGCCCGAGGCGGCGCCCGGCGAGGAGGTGGCCGACGACTACCGGGCGCTGCGCCTGTCGTTGAAAAACCACCCCCTGGCCCTTTTGCGCGGCGCCCTCGACACCGGCTACATGCCGTGCGCGCGCCTCGCCGAGACCTCCCATGGGCGGCGCGTCCGGGTGGCCGGGCTGGTCGTCAACCGCCAGCGCCCGGGCAGCGCCAAGGGCGTCATCTTCGCCACCCTCGAGGACGAGACCGGCATTGTCAACCTCATCGTCTGGTCCGCCGTCTTCGAACGCTTCCGCAAGGCGGTGCTGGGGGCCAGCCTGCTCGGCGTGACGGGGCGTGTGCAGCGCGAGGGGCTGGTCATCCACGTGCTCGCCGAGGAGGTCCACGACCTGACGGCGTTGCTGGCCCGCCTCGACGGGCCGCCTAAGGCCGCCGCCGGCGACCGCCTGGCCATAGCCTCGCGCAACTTCCGTTGAAAAGTGTCCCTCACCCGGCCCTTGCCCAGACGGCACCCGTGGCCTAAGACTAGTTCACGCCGTACGAACACCAAGCCGTATCGGAAACCATGTCCACCATCGCCATCGCCAATGACGTCCACGCGCTCGCCGCCGTCGTCTGGGTGGGCGGCATGTTCTTCGCCACATGGTGCTGCGCCCGTCCGTCGCTGGCTTCGAGCCGCCCGAGCGTCTGCGCCTGTGGGAGCCCGTCTTCTCGCGCTTCTTCCCGTGGGTATGGGTGGCGGTCTTCGCTCCGCCGCCGTCGGGCTACTGGCAGGTGATGCTCGTCTTCGGCGGCTTCGCCAACGCCGGCCTCCACGTGCACCTCATGCACGTTATCGGCCTCGTCATGATCGCCCTTTGCGTCTACCTCTACGGCGCGCCCTACAGCCGCTTCCAGAAGGCCGTCGAAGCCGCCGACCGAGATGGCTTGGGCATAAAACTCCTCGCCGGTCTCGGACACCACCACGGCGTCGGCCTCGGCCATTACCTGGGGCGCCTTGCCCCCCGCGGCCTCGGCGCCGATGTAGCGATCCGCCCACGCCACCAGCACGTCGGCTACGTAAGCGGCGTCCGCCTTGCGGCTCAGCAGATGGTCGACGTCGATCGGCGAGTGGAAGACCAACAGAGCCTTTTTCATGGATGCGATGGCAGTCTCCAGCTTCTGACTTTCGATGCCTGTCACGCAGGGTGCGGCTGGACAAGGGCCGGCCGTTGGCGGAAAAAGGGATGCCGCCGCCCCCCATAACCCGCGAGCATCCCATGACCGAAGACGACGTCGAGATCATCGAAAAGACCACCCCCTTCAAGGGCTACTTCCAGATCGACCGCTACCGCCTGCGCCACCGCCTGTTCGAGGGCGGATGGAGCGGCGAGATGGTGCGCGAGGTCTTCGAGCGCGGGCACGCCGTCGCCGTACTGCTCTTGGACCCGGTCCTCGACCGCGTCGTGCTGATCGAGCAGTTCCGGCCCGGCGCCTTCGCCGCCCTCGCCTCGCCCTGGTTCGGGGAGGGTTCGTCGCCGTGGCTCATCGAGACCATCGCTGGCATCATCGAGGACGGAGAATCGCCCGAAGACGTGGTGCACCGCGAGACGCATGAGGAATCGGGCTGCGACGTTCTGGACCTCGTGCCGATCTGCCATTACCTGGTCAGCCCCGGCGGCACCTCGGAATCCGTATTCCTCTACTTGGGCCGCGTCGATGCCACGAAGGTCGACGGCATCCACGGAATGGACGCCGAGCATGAGAACATCCGTGCCCTCACGGTTCCCACCTCCGAGGCCCTGGGCTGGCTGGACGAAGGCAGGATCGTCAACGCCATGACCATCATCGCCCTGCAATGGCTGCGCGCCAACCACGCCGAAATGCTCCGCCGCTGGCGGTGACGGCCGCGCCGAGGTCACGTCAGACGCTGGATTGCGGGCCCATCGGGAACTTGTCGCCGCCCTTGTCCTGACCGCGGGAGCCGGTAATCCGAAGGCGCTTATCGCTTTGCGCAGAGCCATTGCTCGGCGGGTTCGAATTAAATGAATACGTCGCAGTCGAGATTAAAATTACGGACCCTCGCAATTTTACCCAATAAATCACCTAAATATTTCTTAGAAACCTCATCCGGTGTCGCCCTGATTTGGGTATAATTTATATTTGTATTTTTAAATATTAG
>DASCNF010000186.1:0-21569 GCA_036011345.1 Rhodospirillales bacterium
CCAAATACGTGCTGTGGCAGCTGCTGGTGGGAATGATTCTCGTCACGGCGGGGCTGACGTGTGTGATCTGGCTCAGTCAGTCGCTTCGCTTCGTCGAAATGATCATCAATCGAGGGCTTCCGGTCGGCACGTTCACCTATCTCACCATGCTGCTGCTGCCGAATTTCCTATCGATCATAATGCCCTTCGCCCTGTTTACGGTGGTCGTGTTCACTTACAACAAGCTCATTACGGACCGCGAACTGGTGATCATGCGCTCGGCCGGACTGAGCCAGATCACACACGTCAGCCCCGCCGTGACGAGAATCATTCCCACCAGCAGCTGCCACAGCACGTATTTGGTGATGCCCTTCAT
Organism: Rhodospirillales bacterium; assembly: GCA_036011345.1. Taxonomy (GTDB): domain Bacteria; phylum Pseudomonadota; class Alphaproteobacteria; order Rhodospirillales; family JASLQF01; genus JASLQF01. The sequence goes on from DASCNF010000186.1 coordinate 356, forward strand.
TGCCCCCGGTCTAGTGGTCCGCGTCAGCCAAAGTGTTGTAAGAGCGTTCGAAAATCAAGGATTAACAAGACGGCTTGCGGCGTGCGCTGGTGCCCGGTTGCGTCCCGGACTCAGAACTGCTCTTTCTCGACCGCCAGCACGGCGGCGGCACCTTCCGTGACCGCGACGTGAAGCATCGGGGCCTGGGAAAGCAAATGGTCCGCGAAATAGCGTGCCGAGGCTAGCCGCCCTTTCAGGAAACGGCCGTCCCCGTCGCCCGCCGCCAGCTTGCCGTGGGCGGCTAGCGCCCCTTTCGCCATCAGCCAGCCGCCCGAAACGATGCCGAACAAGCGCAGAAAATCAACGGCGCCGGCGGCCACCGCCCGTTGATCGAACGGGTAGGTCTCGACCGCCCAGTCGGTGGCCTTGGCGAGGGCGTCGATGGCAAGGCCGAGCCGCGTCCGGATAACGGCAATATCGTCTTCGGGGGCGACCGCCAACTCGCCGTCCAGGCTGCGCATGGTCTCGATGAAGGCCTTGATGGTGATGCCCTTCTCCCGCACCACCTTGCGCCCCATCAGGTCGTTGGCCTGGATGCCGTTGGTGCCCTCGTAGATGGTGGCGATGCGGGCGTCGCGCAAGAGCTGGGCGGCCCCCGTCTCCTCGATGTATCCCATGCCGCCGTGGACCTGGATGCCGGTGTTGGCGATGTCGATGCCGGCGTCGCTGCTCCACGCCTTGACCACCGGGGTCATGAGATCGGCGAAGGCCTGCTTTTGGCGCCTCACTTCCTCGTCGGGATGGCGCTTGGCCATATCGATGGCGGCGGCCACGTAATAGGCGAGGGAGCGCGTCGCCTCGACCTGGGCCTTCATCGAAAGCAGCATACGGCGGACGTCCGGATGGTGGTCGATGGTGACGGGCGGGTCGCCGCTGTCGCCCAGCGCGTGCCCCTGTACCCGCTCGCGGGCATAGGCGCGGGCCTGTTGGTAGGCGCGCTCGCCGACGGCGACGCCCTCCAGGCCGACGGCCAGCCGGGCGTTGTTCATCATGAAGAACATACACTGGATGCCCTGGTTTTCCCCGCCGACTAGGTAGCCGACAGCGCCCCCGTCGTCACCGAAAGACAACGCCGCCGTCGGACTGGCGTTGATCCCCAGCTTGTGCTCGATGGACACGCACCGGACGTCGTTGCGCGGCCCCAGAGAGGCGTCTGCGTTGACCAGGAACTTGGGCACGATGAACAGCGAGATGCCCTTGATGCCGGGCGGCGCGTCGGGGAGGCGGGCCAGCACCATGTGGATGATGTTTTCCGTGAAGTCGTGCTCACCGTAGGTAATAAAAATCTTCTGCCCGGTAATGCGGTACAGGCCATTGTCGCGCACCGCCCGGGTGCTCAGGCGGGCGAGATCGGATCCGGCCTGCGGCTCGGTCAAGTTCATGGTGCCGTTCCACGTCCCCTCCACCAGCTTGGGAAGGTACAGCGCCTTCTGCTCGGGTGAGCCGTGTGCCGACAAGAGCTCCACGGCGCCCTGGGTGAGCATCGGGCACAGCGCGAACGACAGGTTGGCAGCGTTCCATATCTCGGAGACGGCGGTCGACACCAGCCACGGCAGGCCCTGCCCGCCGTAATCGGGACTCAGCGGGACGCCGTTCCAGCCCCCTTCGACGAAGCGGGCGTAGGCGTCGCGGAATCCGCTCGGCGTTCGCACCACACCGTTCTCGAGCATGCATCCCTCGGTGTCGCCGATCTTGTTCAGGGGCGCCAGGACTTCGGCGCCGAAGCGTCCGGCTTCCTCGAGCACAGCGTCGACCAGGTCCGGCGTCGCTTCGCCGAGCCCCGGCAGGGCGGCGATTTCCTCGAGGCCGGCAAGCTCACCGAGCACGAAGCGCATGTCGGCGAGGGGGGCTTGGTAGGGTGTCATGGCGTCGGTCCTTCGCTAAATTCGGGCGCTGTCACCGGCGGCCACCGATTATAGCACCTTCCCCGGGTTCATGATGTTGTTGGGGTCGAGGGCCGCCTTGAGGCGCCGCATCAGGTCCACTTCCACGGCTGGTTTGTAGCGCACCAGATCGTCGCGCTTGAGGGTCCCGATGCCGTGCTCGGCGCTGAAGCTGCCGCCCATGCCGACGGCCAGATCGTGGACGATGCGGTTGAAGTGCTCCCGTTGGGCGAGGAAGGCGGCGCCGTCGGCGCCTTCGGGCTGGCTCAGGTTGAAGTGGACGTTGCCGTCGCCCATGTGGCCGAAGTCGACGACGCGGATGCCCGGCAACTCCGCCTCCACCAGGATACGGGCGCTGGCCACGAACTCAGGCACCCGCGACACCGGCACCGAGACGTCGTACTTGATGCTGGCGCCCTCGTGCTTCTGCGCCTCGGTGATGGTCTCGCGGATGCGCCACAGGTCCCGGGCTTGGGAGGTGCTGGCGGCGATCACCGTGTCCGTCACCTCGCCGTCCTCAAGGGCCGCCGAGAGCAATGATTCCAGCGCCTCAAGCAAGGGCTCGCCGGGGCGCGGGCTGGTCAGGTCCATCAAGGCGTAATAGGCGTGCGGCGCGGCGAAGGGATCCCGCACCCTCTCGTTGTGGCGGCAGGCTAACTCCATGCAGCGCCGAGACATCATCTCGAAGGCGGTCAGGGAGTCCCCCGCCGCGGCGCGGGCCCGCGCGAACAAGCCGAGGACGGACTTGAGGTCGCCCGCCCCGGCGAGCGCCCTTTCCCGGGTCCTGGGGGCGGGGAATAGCTTGAGCACGGCGGCGGTGATGATGCCGAGCGTGCCCTCGGCCCCGATGAACAAGTGCTTCAACTCAAACCCGGCGTTGTCCTTGCGCAAGGCGCGCAAGCCTTCCCACACGGTGCCGTCGGGCAACACCACCTCGAGGCCGAGGACCAGGTCGCGGGCGTTACCGTATCTGAGCACCGCCACCCCGCCGGCGTTGGTCGAAAGGTTGCCGCCGATCTGGCAACTGCCCTCCGAGCCCAGGCTGAGCGGAAACAAGAGGCCGGCCTCCTCGGCGGCCTCCTGCACGTTGGCCAGCACGCACCCGGCTTCCACGGTGATGGTGTGGTTGAGGGGATCGAGGGCGCGGATGCGCTTCAGGCGGCCCGTCGAAAGCACGATGCCGCCATCGGGCACGCCGCCGCCGACCAGTCCCGTGTTGCCGCCCTGGGCGACGATGGGCACCCCTCCCGCCGCGCACAAGCGCACCACCTCGGCGGTCTCCGCCACCGACGCCGGGCGTGCCACCAGGGCGCAAGATCCGTGATAGAGGCCGCGTTCCTCGACTAGGTAGGGCGCCATGTCCGCCGCCTCGGCGATCCATCCCTGGGGACCGACCACGGCGCGGATGGCGTCGAGTGTGGCTTGCGTCGTAGACATCGTCGGCCTTGCTTAGTGGATGCGGCGGCGGCTCGATCGGTGCGCTGCGGGGTTCGGTCCACTCAATATACGTTTCTGGTGGTGGAAGCAGGCGGAAATGTCCAAGAAAGTGGCAAGTTTTTCAAGCCCGGAGGGCCGAAGGGCCCATGGCGCGCCTGCAACGGCGAACAGCGACCATGCTGTTCATGAACGTCGGACATACCTACGCCCACTTGTTCCTGCTACTCTACCTGACGGCGGTGCTGGCCATGGGCGACGAATTCCCCGGCACTTACGGAGAGTGGTTGTCCCTTTCCATGTACACCTTCGCCGCCCTGGGTATCGGCACCCTGCCGGCCGGGTGGCTCGGCGACCGCTGGAGCCGGCGCGGCATGATGGGCCTGTTCTTCATCGGCATCGGCGCCTCGTCGGTCCTCCTCGGCCTCGCCGAGGGAAAGGTGGGGATGGCCGGCGGTCTGGTGCTCATCGGGCTGTTTTCGTCGATCTATCATCCCGTCGGCACCGCCGTGGTAGTCGAGAACGTGCGCTGCCTGGGCAAGGCGATCGGCATCAACGGCGTCTTCGGGAACCTGGGCGTGGCCCTTGCCGCCACCGTCACCGGGGCACTCTCCGACCTCATAAGCTGGCGCGCCGCGTTCATCGTGCCCGGCGGCGCATTCCGCGGACGGCATGACCTTCAACGTCCTCACCGTGGCCCTGCCCAAGGTGTTCGAGGAACGCCTGGCGGAGCTGGCGGCGAGGACGACGGAGGTCGGCGCTTGGGTGTTCGTGGTCATCGCCTTCGCCGCTGCCGGCCAGGTCGTGGTCGGCCTCCTTCTCGACCGCTACCCGTTGAAACCGGTCTACGTGGCACCGTGTTCCTCTAGGTGGCGTTGCTGCTGCTCGCCGCCAACGCCTGCGGTGCGCCCTTGCTGGTCATGTTGTTTGTCATGATGTTCCTGGTATTGGGCGAGACCCCCATCCACGACACCCTGGTGGGGCGCTTCACCTCGGCCGAATGACGGGCCCGCGTCTACGCCGTCAAGGCGGTACTGTCGCTCGCCGCCTTCTCCTCGACGCCCCTGGTCTCCGCCCTCGCCCAGCTGTCGGCGCCGCGCCCGGTGGCGGCGTCCTGACCCTGGCCCGCCGGCGCCGTCCACCTAGTCCCCCCCCGCCCGCGTGGCTCGGTTGAGCCGGTCGTTGATGGCGCGCCCCAGTCCGGAGTGGGGGATGGGCATGACGGCGATGCCCCCGGAATCGCCGGCATTTTGCGGGCGGTCGAGGGAGCGCAGCATGGCGAACAGGTTGGCCGCCGCTTCCGCCACGTCGCCGGCCGGGCTCAGGTTGAGTTCATGGGCCGGGGCGCCGGGGCCGAAGGCGAGCAGGGTCTCGCCGGGTCGTGCCTCATGGGCATCGAGGCGCAGCGGCCTGGCGGGCGCGTAATGGCGGCCGGCCAGGCCGGGGGACTTGGGCGCGCCGCCGGCGCCGCCGGGGGAGTCGGCGGGGGCGAGGGGTCCGACGAGGGCCTCGATCTCCTCGGCCGTCACGCCACCGGGGCGCAGCAGGGCGGGCGCCGCACCGGTCAAGTCGATGACCGTCGATTCGACGCCGAGGCTGCACGGGCCGCCGTCCAGGATGAGATCGACGGCCCCGCCCAGCTCCTCGGCGACGTGCCCGGCGCGGCTCGGGCTGAGGCGTCCGGCGCGGTTGGCGCTGGGCGCCGCGATGGGGCAGTGGGCGGCCTCCAACAGGGCGCCCACCACCGCATGGTCGGGCACGCGCACGGCGACGCTGTCGAGCCCGGCGCTGACCAGCAGCGAAATGGCGCATTGCCGGTGCCTGGGCAGGACTAGGGTCAGGGCGCCCGGCCAGAAGGCGTCGGCCAGTTGCCGGGCGCGTTCGTCGAAGGCCACGGCCCTGGCCGCCCCCCCGGCGTCGGCGAAGTGCACGATCAGGGGATTGAAGGCAGGGCGGCCCTTGACCGCGAAGACGGCGGCGACGGCGGCGTCATTAGTTGCGTCTGCGCCCAGGCCATAGACCGTCTCGGTGGGGAAGGCCACCAGCTTGCCGGCGCGGAGCAGGGCGGCGGCCTCGGTTATGGCGTCATCCGTGGCGGATTGTATGTTGGTGGTAGGCGGGGTCACGTGCTGGCCGCCACTCTTAAAAGAGAGCCGCCTCCGTAGGAGAGACTCTCTGCTCTTTTGCTGCTTTCGGCTCGGACCACCCATGGCAATGATCCGGCTCCGCAGTGACCGCACCGAGTGCGATCACTGCGGAGCCGGATCCCCGAACACCTGAAAAGTTTGCTCTTTTTCATGCCCGGAGTCAATCGATTCCGGCGTCCGCCTCGGCGCCCCAGGCGACGAAGGATGGGTTCTCGAAACCGGGTTTGCCGTAGCTGATGTCGACGCCTTCGAGGTCGGCGACGCGTCCCCCGGCGAAGCGCACCACGGCGTGGCCGGCGGCGATGTCCCATTCCATGGTGCGCCCGAGGCGCGGGTACACATCGGCGCGCCCGGTGGCGACCAGGCCGAACTTGAGGGCGCTACCGGCGTCGATCTCCTTGACGACGTCGTGTTGGGAAATAAACCCGTCCAATTCGTCGCCGCGGTGCGAGCGGCTGACCGCCGCCACCAGCCCGCCGCTTGGCCTCGGCCGGCACGACACCTGGGGCGCCGCGCCGCCGTCGGTCTCGGCGAAGGTGCCATAGGCGCTGCCCCAGTAGGTGGCGTTGACGGCCGGCGCGTGGACGACGCCGATCACCGGGCGGCCCGCCTCGATGAGCGCGATGTTGACGGTGAACTCGCCGTTGCGCTTGACGAACTCCTTGGTGCCGTCGAGCCCGTCGACCAGCCAGAAGGCCGCCACGCCGCTGATATCGGGCACGACGTCGGCGGCGAAGGCCTCCTCGGCGACGATGGGAAAGTCGCTGGTGATCTCGCCCCGCAGCGCCTCCACGATGAGGTCCTCGGAGACGCGGTCGGCCTCGGTGACCGGCGAGGCGTCGGCCTTGGCGTCGACGGCGAAGTCGGTCTCGTAGATCTTCATAATCTCGGCGCCGGCGCGCTTGGCGATGTCACCGACCTGCTCGACCGTCGATAGGGTGATATTGAGGGCCACTTGGCAGCTCCCTTGGTGTGTTGCGTCTGGCGGACGGCGCGGTATTGCGCCGCGCCGGTAGCGCGCCGGCGGGTTTCGGCCGGCCATTTCGAATGATGACATTTTGTCAGCATTTGTCATCATTCTTGCGACTCGCCCCCGGTGGCCCATCGCCTTACGTCTGCTCACCTCCGCCCCCACCCCCCGCTTCCGCCTCCTAGATTTCAGAGACAAAATCCTCGTACTTGCCGCCTGCCGAGCGCGGGATGTCGTCGACGCAGATGAAGCGCAGCTTGGACGGGTGGCCGAGGCGGCGGAGGAAAAGCTTGCGCAAGCCGTCCTCCTCCAGTTCCGTCAGGTCGCGCTCGACGGCGAGCTTGACGGCGATCTCGTCGAGGCTGCGTTGGATGAACTGGATCTGGCGCACCGGTACCGTGGCTAGCAGCTCGCGCAACCAATAGGGCAACGGCCAGGCCTTTTCTCCACCGGGCAACGTGACCATGTTGCGGGTCCGCCCCAGGATGCGGCTGAGCACCCGAAGACCGCGACCGCACGGGCAGAGTTCGCCGACCTTGGCGTAATCGCCAGTCTCGTAGCGGATCAGAGGCGTGGCTAAGTTGTGCAGGTCGTCGGCCACCACCGTGGCGCGGTAGCTGAGTTCGGAAAAGGCGCGGGCGCTGGAACTGACGCACATGTGGATCATAGAGCCGGCGATGATCAATTCGCCGCGCTCAAACTCCTTCAACTGCGCGTCGAGCCGGGTGCTGGCGAAGGCGTTGGGCATGGTCTTGGTGATCACCGGCTCTCCCGGTGCCGGGGCGACCTGGCCGGCGATGACGGCGAATTCCCCGTCGGGATCAAAGAGGCCGCCGTCGGGCCGCCCGTGGTGCACCACGAGGGCGACGGGGACGCCCTCGGCGCGGGCGAGCTCTGGGTGTCTTGCCATCTCGTCCAGCGTCGCGCCGACGCCGGGCAGGGCCAGGGTGCCGGTGGCGTATTCCATCTGGAAGTCGATGAGGACCAGGGCCGAACGGTCCGGGGGCGGCGGCACCAACGGGGCGCCAGCCATCTCGAGAAGCGCCTTGGGGGGGTGTGTCTCCGGGGCTAGGAGTTGGCCGGGACTGAGGGCTGGGTGCGCCGCCGCCCCGACCGTCATCGTCAGGCGGCCCGCATCATAGAGCCCCGATGGCCGCCTTGCCACGGTCAAGCAAGAGTGCCGCCAGGAACCTAGGCGCCGCAGTCTTTGGCGAGGAACGCGAAGATGCTAAACTGTGCCGCCATCGTGGCGAGGGGGGATGTTGGGACGATGCCGAAGCCTACGCGGATCATCGAAAGGCGCCGGAAAGAGCGGCGCTCGTCGTCGCCGCGCCGCTTCAGGCGCGACCGCAGACTGGACGCCAAACACTGGGACGGCCAGGAGAAACGCGACAACGCCGGGCGCCGGTTCGGGCTCGAAAGACGCCAGCAGCGGGAGCGCCGCGACACCGACGACTGATCCCCACGGCGGCCGGGCGCTAAAGCATTGCCCGATCAGTTGGAATCGCGTCGTTTCCACCCCCACCCGGCCCGACCGGCTGGATGGGTAGCGCGCTAATCGGCTTCTTGCACGCGTATCGGGTCACCGTCCTCGACCAGGGCCAGGGCGCGCACGTCGCTCAGCGCGCGTCCCCAGATGTTGGTGGGCGAGGCCAGGCGAACCTCGTCGCCGCGCGACACTGGCGTCGGCCCGAAGCCGATGGCGATGGCTTTTCCCTCCACCCAGTAGGCGATCTCGCCGGCCTCGACCACGTCGCGGGCGTCCGGCTCCAGGTTGGCGCCGACGGGGGTCGTGAAGTACACTTCGTCGCCCCAGGTGTGCGCCCTGGAAGTGAAGGGCAGGGCGGCGCATATGGCGTCCGCCGTCGGCGTTTCGAAAAGCTTGGCCTCGATCTCGACGGTGCCTATGGTCACCTTGACGATGCGCATGGAACTTCGCGGTCTAGAGGGGGCCGCCGGCAGTGGCGGCGCGCTGACGGTTTAGAGGGTAATGATCATGCCGTCCTCGGCGGTCTCGAAAGCGAGGTCGCCGACGCGGGCCAGCATGTCTTCGCCCATGTGGGTCAGGATCAGGCGCTTGGGTCGAATGTCGGGGACGCGACTCTCCAGGGTGCGGTAGTTCATGTGGCCCTTGACCGGCGTCTCGAAGAAGTTGGCCTCGGCGATCATCAGGTCGGCGCCGCGCCCCGCCGCGATGAGCGAATCCGACCACGCCGTGTCCCCGGTATAGCAAAGGATGCGCCCCTCGCACTCGACGCGTAGCGCGAACGGCGGCGCCCCGCATGAGTGATTGACCAGATAGGGCGTCACCGCCACGCCGCCGATGTCGTGGCGGCGCCCGGGGTCGAGTTCGCGGACGTCGGGGTCTAAATCGCCAGCCTTCTTCGAAGACCCGGGATAGAGGACCTCCATGGCGGCGTCCAGCCGCCGGCGCAATCCGGGGGGGCCGGCCAGGGTCAGCGGGCGCCGCCGCCGGCTCACCAGCCGGGAGTCCAGCAGAAAAAACGGCAGGCCGCCGAAATGGTCGCCGTGCAGGTGGGTGATGAGGATGGCATCGATGTCGTTGGGCTCGACGCCCTGCTGCTTCATGGCAACCAGCGAGGTGGCGCCGCAGTCGATGAGGAAGCGCCCGTCCCACCATTGCACCATGAAACAGGTGTTGAAGCGCCCGCCGCTGCCGAAGGCGTCGCCGCAGCCGAGGAATTGGATTTGCATGGCCTACCGCCGCTGGGAAGTGACGTGGGAAGTGACGTGGGAAGTGACGTCCCCTGTGGCGCCGGCTTCGCTTAAACCTTCTTGAGGGCGGTGCTCATGGCTTTCTCGTCGAAGGCCGGCATCGAGCGAATACGCCCGTAGCCCTGCTTGGCGTACCACACGGAAAAGGCGAGCACGGCCTCGGCGTTGGGGGCGTTCACCACGTCGACGAAATCGAACTCGCCCTGGGTGTAATAGACGGCCTCGAGTTTGACCTTGAGCTTCTTGAGCTTGGCCTTGGCGCCTTTGGTGCGCTGCGCCTGCTTGGTCGCCCACTTGTCGCTGAGAGATCCGAGAAGCACGTATTTCATGGTATTTTCCTCCCTGGGTGACGGTGAATTTGGGGTCGATTTCGAATTCAGGCACACCGGCTCCACAGCGGCGTGCCGGTGGGAAATACCTCCGACGATACTTCCTCGGCGACGAAGCGCCACGCCTTGAAGGCGTCGGACCAATGGTCCGTCTTGAGCCCGGCCTTAACCTTGAGTTGGGCCACGAAGGTCCGGGGCTCGGGTAGCCCCGGCCATACGCTAGGCAGGAACAGGGCGCGGCGCCCGGAATCCTCGATGATCAGCCCGTCGGTGCCGGGACGCAACCGGGCGAGCAGGTCGGCCTCGTCCTCGAAGGCCATCGGTGCCGGCGCCCCCAGCACCGAGATCGACAGATCGATGGCCGCCAGTTCGTCCACCGTCACGGCGGGAAACCGCTTGTCTTTGAAGGCCGCGGAGAAGCCGTTGACGACGGCGTCGGCGGCCAACGGCCGGTAGGCCACCGAAGACCCGATGCACCCGCGCAGGCGGCCGTCACGCTTGAGGGTCACGAAGCAGGCGCCGTTGGCGCGCAATTCCGGGGGCTGCTCGGTGGCCTTTACCGGCAGCGGCGCCGCGTGGTCCAGTCCGTGTTCGACCGACAGCGCGGCGAGCTTGATCAGGAAGGCGCCGTGGCGGTTGAGAAGGTCCCGCGTTTGGGCGCCAAAGGCGTCCTCGCCGCCAGCGGGTGCTTCGCCGGCGGACGTTTCCCCTGTGTCCTTGGGCGGCGCCCCTACCTGGTCCTCGAAGAGCAGCCAGGAGCCGTAGCCGACGACCCGGTCGCGCGGCCCCGCGGTGTCGCCGGAGTTGCGCAAGTCGACCGTGGAGATCTTCAGGCGGCGGCGCTTGGCAAGGGCCAGCAGGCCCTTGACGGGGATGCGCCCGCACGCCTGGTCGTGGCCGATGGTGTCGGGCGTTAAATTCTCGATGGCTCGGCAGGTGGCGCTGTCCATGCGGCGCGCCGCGTCGTAGTCCAAGTAATGGCTGAGGTCGGTGCTGATCACGACCAGGGTCTCGGAGCCGCCCCACAGGCGCTCGATGACCTCGGCCACCTCTTCGTGGCTGGCGTTGCCGACGACCAGGGGGACGAGGGCGAACTCCTTCAACACCACTTGCAGGAAGGGCAGGTGTACCTCCAGGCTGTGCTCTTGTTCGTGGGTGGCGTCGAACACCTGGACCTGGGGCAGATCGAGGATGCTGCGCGCCGCCTCCTTGTCGAGGGGGACGTTGCCGAGGGGCGTGGCAAAAGCGTCGGCGCCGCTCACCGCCAGCCCTTTCACCGGCACCCGGTGGCAGGGCCCCAACAGCACCACCCGCGTGATGCGCGCCGCCACCGGAGCCAGGCGAGCGTAGGCCGTGGCCGCCACCGGCCCCGAGTAGATGTAGCCGGCATGGGGGGCGATGATGGCTTTCGGCGGCGGCCTTTGCGGCGGGCTCGTCTTGGACAGGTGGTACTGGACGGTGGCGTCGAGTTCGCGGGCATCTCCGGGATAGAAGGAACCCGCCACCGCCGCCTTTCTCACGAAAGTCATGATCTCACAAAAGTCATGGGCTCTCCGCGGTCATGGGTATTTTCCCGTCGCCGTCGGATGTATTCTAAGTAATCCGCCGCCGCGTCCCTGTAAAGAGGGTGGTGCCAGAACGCGCCGCCGCCGGCAGGCCTTTCCCCGGCTTTTCCCCGGCCTTTTCATTGACAGCGGGCGCCCGGCGGCCCACCCTTCGGGTGGCAGGTCATGAACGAGATTAAGTCGAACGAAGTGCTTGGCGAGGCCTTTCCCGGCCGCTATTGGCGCGACCTCGGGGACGGCCGCATCCAGTGCGACGTGTGTCCCCGGGAATGCAAGATCCACGAGGGCCAGCGGGGTTTGTGCTTCGTGCGCGCCAACGTCGGTGGGGCCATGGTGCTGACCACGTACGGGCGATCCAGCGGCTTCTGCGCCGATCCCATCGAGAAGAAGCCGCTCAACCATTTCTTGCCGGGCACGCCGGTGCTCTCGTTCGGCACGGCGGGCTGCAACCTGACCTGCAAGTTCTGCCAGAACTGGAACATCTCCAAGGCGCGCCAGTTCGACAAGCTGGCCGACCGGGCGACGCCCGAGATGATCGTCGCTGCCGCCGAGCAGACCGGGTGCCGCTCCGTCGCCTTCACCTACAACGACCCGGTAATCTTCCTCGAATATGCGGTCGACGTGGCTCAGGCCTGCCGGGAACGCGGCATCAAGACGGTGGCGGTGACGGCGGGCTATATCTCGGAGGCACCGCGCACCGAGTTCTACCGCCACATGGACGCCGCCAACGTCGACCTCAAGGCCTTCACCGAGGAGTTCTACAAGGGGCTGTGCTCGAGCCGCCTGGCGTCTGTGTTAGAGACTCTGAAATACCTCAAGCACGAGACTGACGTGTGGTTCGAGATCACCAATCTGGTCATCCCCGGCCACAACGACGGCGACGCTGAATTCGAGGAAATGACCCAGTGGGTGGTGGAAAACCTGGGTTCCGACGTACCCCTGCACTTCTCGTGTTTCCATCCCGACTGGAAGATGACGGATACGCCCAATACGCCACCCGACACGGTCAAGCGGGCGCGGCGCATCGCCCTCAAGAACGGCGTGCGCCACGCCTACACCGGCAACACCCACGATGCCGAGGGCGGCAGCACCTACTGCCACGGCTGCGGCGCGGTGCTGATCGGTCGCGACTGGTACGAACTGTCCACCTGGAACCTCACCGGGGACGGCAAGTGCACGAAATGCGGTACGGCCTGCGTCGGCGTCTTTCAGGAGCCGCCCGGGCGCTGGGGCCGCAAGCGGGTGCCAGTCTCGTTTTCCAAGACTGCCGCTTGAGAACCCGGGCCATGCCCAAAAGGTGGCTGTCGGTAGCCCTCAAGTTCGCGGTGTCGGGGCTTCTCATCTGGTTCCTCCTCGGCACCATCGACCTCGCCGCCGCTCGGACGCGGCTGGTCGAGGTGGCGCCCGCCATGCTGGGGTTGGCCGTGGCCGTCCTCGTCGTTCAAATCATCATTTCGGTGGTGCGGTGGGGGGCGGTCTTCGACGCCCTCGAGGCCAGCCTGCCGTTCGTGACGGCGCTTAGGCTGTTCATGATCGGAGCGTTCTTCAACCAGACCCTGCCGTCGTCGGTGGGCGGCGACGGGGTGCGCATGTACATGGCCCACCGGGCCGGCCTGAAATTGGGCGCTGCTATCAACAGCGTGGTGCTGGAGCGCGCCGCCGTGGTCGCCGCCCTGGTGCTGGTCGTGCTGGGGGCGCAGCCCTATCTGGTGTCGCGGGTCGGCGACGAGGTCGCAGCCTGGCTGGTTCCCGCGGCCTTGCTGTTCGCGGCGGCGATCGCCGCGGCCATCGTCTTCCTGTCGTTCCTCGACCGTCTTCCGGTGTCCCTGCACCGCTGGCGTCTGGTCAGGGGATTGGCTATCCTGGCCGGCGATACCCGCCGCATTTTTCTCAGGCCCGGACACGCCTTCAGGGTTCTCGGCTGGTCGGTCCTCGGCCACCTCAATGTGACGTTGTGTGTCTACGTCCTGGCCTTGGGATTGAAACTCGACGTCACCTTGATTGAATGCCTGGCCCTGTTTCCGCCGGTCCTCCTGGTCACCACCCTGCCCATTTCCATCGCCGGGTGGGGTGTGCGCGAGGGCGCCATGGTGGCGGCCTTCGGCCTCGTCGGGGTGCCTTCGGAAGGGGCGCTGGTACTTTCGCTGCTGTTCGGTCTGGTGGCCATGGCGGTGAGCCTGCCCGGCGGCCTCGTGTGGCTGAAGAGCGGCGAGCGGCGCAGCAATATTCCCGTTCCGGCGGTTGCCGGGGGCGAGGAGTAAGGGGGCCGTCAACAAACCCTTTCCTTCGCCGCCGGGTTCGTTACATTCTGGGCCATCGCCGTAGGCCATTTGGTGCCGTTCACGACAAAGGACAAGGGATGAGGTGTCCATGAAGATCGTCTTTGCGAGCCCGGCGCCGCCGGATGGCGGCGCTCTGGTGGTGGGCGCCCTCGAGGGGCGCAAGCTGACGTCGAGCGCCAAGGCACTGGATAAGATGCTCAAGGGCGGCCTCGCCCGTGCCGTCAAGGCGAGCCGCTTCAAGGGCAAGAAAGACGAAAGCCTAACCCTGCTGGCGCCGCCCGGCGTCAAGGCCGACCGGGTCTACCTGGTGGGCCTCGGCAAGGCGGCCGATCTCGACGCGCTGCGCCTGCAAAACATCGGTGGCCGGATTTACGCGGCGCTCGGCGCCAAGGGCCATTCCACGGTAAGCGTCGCCGTCGACGCCATCGACAAGGGCAAGCTCAAGCCCTCGGAAATGGCCGCTGAGATGGCGCTGGGGGCGCGCTTGCGTTCCTACCGCTTCGACAAATACCGCACCAAGGAAGGGCGCGACAAGAAGCCCACCCTGAAGACCCTGCGCATGTGCTGCCAGGGGGCGGGCCGTGCGCGGGCGGTGTATGCCGTCGCTGCAAAGGTGGCCGACGGGGTGTTTCTCACCCGCGACCTGGTGTCCGAGCCGGCTAACGTGATCTACCCGGAAACGCTTGCTGCCGAAGCCAGGAAGCTGATCCGCCTCGGCGTCAAGGTCGAGGTGCTGGGCCAGCGCGAGATGAAGCGCCTCGGCATGGGGGCGCTGCTCGGCGTCGCCCAGGGCAGCGCGCGGGAGCCCCGGCTGGTGGTCATGCGCTGGAACGGCGCCAAACGTGCCAAAGGCAAGAAACCGATCGCCTTCGTCGGCAAGGGCGTGACCTTCGACACCGGCGGCATCTCGATCAAGCCGTCAGGCGGCATGGAGGACATGAAGTGGGACATGGGCGGCGCCGGTGTCGTCATCGGCCTCATGAAGGCGTTGGCCGGGCGCAAGGCGCGCGTCGACGCGGTCGGCGTCGTCGGCCTGGTAGAAAACATGCCCTCAGCCACGGCGCAGCGCCCGGGCGACATCGTCACCACCATGTCGGGCCAGACCATCGAGGTAATCAACACCGACGCCGAGGGGCGCTTAGTCCTGGCCGATGCGCTGTGGTACTGCAAGGAGCGCTTCGATCCAAAATTCATGATCGATCTGGCCACCCTTACCGGCGCCATCATCATCTCGCTGGGCAACGAGATGGCGGGGCTGTTCTCCAACGACGACCGGCTGTGCAAGCGGTTGAGCGCGGCCGGCGCCGCCGTGCACGAGCGGTTGTGGCGCCTGCCCATGGGCGAGGAATTCGACAAGCAGATCAGGTCCGAGGCCGCCGACATGAAGAACGTCGGCAACCGCGGCGCCGGCAGCATCACCGCCGCCCAGCTCCTGCAACGCTTCGTCGGCAAGACCCCGTGGGCCCACCTCGACATCGCCGGCGTTACTTGGTCGAAGGCGGACAAGCCAACCGTGCCCAAGGGCGGTACCGCTTTCGGCGTGCGCCTGCTTGACCGCCTAGTCGCCGATTACTACGAGGGGAAATAGGGCGCCTCGGCCCCCCCCCCGGCGTCCCCGTCCAGCCGTGACCGACATCGCCTTCTATCACTTAGTCCATTGGCCTCTCGAGACGGCCTTGCCGCGCTTGCTCGAGAAGACCCTGGAAGCGGGCAAGCGGGCGGTGGTGATGGTGGGCTCCGAGGAAAGGGTCGAGGCGCTGGTCAACGTGCTGTGGACCTATGAACAGGGCTCTTGGTTGCCCCACGGCTCGGCCAAGGACGGTAACGCCGCGGGGCAACCGGTGTGGCTGACGGCGGCCGACGAGAACCCCAACGGCGCGAGCTACCTGTTTTTGGTCGACGGCGCCCAATCGGATCGCATGGCCGAGTGCGAGCGCTGCTTCGAGCTTTTCGACGGAAATGATGCGGACGCCGTGGCGGCGGCACGCCGCCACTGGAAGGCGTACGCCGACACCGGCCACGACCTTACCTACTGGCGACAGAGCGCGCGCGGCGGCTGGGAGCGCCAGGACGCGGCGGCCAAGGAATAGTTCGTCCAGGCGGTTGGCGCCGCCGTGGGCCACTAGGGGAATCGTCATGGGCAAGAAGATGCGCCGGCGCCGCAAGAAATCGGCCGGGAGCCCCAGGCCAAGTGCCGCCGCTGCCGTAAACGCCGCCGCCGCCTATCCGCAATTCGCCAAGCCCCTGGAGAAACGCCCCATCGCCCCCAGCGGGAAGGAAAGGATCGGCTTCCTGTCGTCGCACTTCCGCGAACATACGGTAGCCAAGCTGTTCGCCCTCTGGGTCACCGACCTCGACCGCGGCGCTTTCGAGGTGCACGCTTTATTACGTCGGCAACAAGGTCGACGCCGAGACCGAGGCGATCCGGGCGTCGGCCGACACCTTCCTCCACCACCCGGCCTGACCCGCGGCCACGACATGGCCGAGAAAGAGTTGGCCTTCACCGACCACTTCTACGGCAACAGCTCCGGCGGTCCCATACGTCCCATCCCGACGCGCCCGATGGCCCTCGCGTGCTGGGCGGCATCGACCTCGGCGACGCCCTGCGTTGGCTCGGCGGGCGGGTGGCACAAGCCGCCGCCGGCCGCCTGGACGGCGCCGTGCGCGGCTTGCAGGGTGGGCTCAACGAACTCGCCGACGAGGTGCGCGTCAGCGACGGTTCGGTGGCGGCGCGCACCGTCGTGCCCGAGGGCGTGCTCAGGGAGGATGGGGCGTTCGGGCCGAAGACGCGGGTTGCCCTCAAGCAGTCCCTGCTCACCCTCGACCCGGAGCGTGTCGAGCGCGCCCTGCGGCCTTTCCTGCGCTTCTGACGGCGGCGCCCTTATCAGGGAGGGGAAATCCAAGGTATATGAAGACGGTCGCCCGTCGTGGCGGGTGTGCGAGGTATTGGGGGAAGCCGGCACATGGGGAGCATTGGGTCCGTGAACGTCCACCGCCGGCGCGGCGCCACGCCATGAGCCAGCCTCCGCAAGTGCTCCCGGCGCGGACCCGGGCCGCCGTTTACGCGGCGGCCACGGTGTCGGTGTTCGCGTGGGGCGCCACCCCGATCGCCACCAAGATTGGGGTCAACCACATCGATCCCATCCTCGTCGGTGTGGCGCGCACGGTGATCGGCGGGGCGGTCGCCCTGCCCATTGTGCTCCTCATGAGGATCCCGCTGCCGAGGACGGGCCGGCAATTTCGGCTGCTGGCGCTGTCGGCCTTTTGCGGCTTCGTGGCCTTCACCATCCTGTTCGGCATCGGCCAGAACCTGACGTCGGGGACGCACACGGGGCTCATCTTCGCGTCCATCCCCATCTTCACCGGCATCTTCGCCTTTATCATCGAGCGCCGCGGGCCCAACGTCCTCTGGTGGGTAGGTGGTGCCGTGGCTCTGGCCGGCGAGGCCTACATCATCCTCTTTCGCGGCGTCGACGACAGGGGCGGGGCGACCCTCGCCGGGGACGCCATTGTGCTGGTGGCGACCATTATCGTGTGTCTGGGCTACGTCATCGGCGCGCGCCTAACCCAGATCGGCTACTCGGCCTGGGGGACGACATTCTGGGGCGTCGTGTTGGCGGCCCTGGTGCAGGCTCCGTTGGTTCCCTTCATCGCCGCCGGTACCGGCTGGGAAAACGCCGATGCGGCGGGTTGGTGGGCGGTCCTCTATCTGGCGCTAGGCTCGGGCATCGCCTCCTACGTTTGCTGGTATTGGGCCCTAGGCAAAGGGGGGATCGCCAAGACCGGTATGGTCTACTTCTATTCGCCCTTGGTGACCATCGGCCTTGCCGTCATACTGCTCGGAGAGACAGTGACACCGCCGGTACTCGGGGCCGCCGTCGCCATTTTTGCTGGTGTCTACATTTCGCAACGCGACTGACGGCGGTGGAGAGACCGGACGTGAACGAAGCCGCCCAGCCTCTAAGCCTGGAGATGCGCGCCACCGTCTTCGCGGCGGCCATCATGGCGGTAGCCATTGGCGCCTCGACCCCGATCGCTACTAAGTTCGCCGTACTCCAGATCGATCCCTTGTTGGTGGGGCTGCTGCGCACGGTGCTGGGGGCGATGGTGGCCCTGCCGCTGGTCCTGATGCTGCGCATTCCACTGCCCCGCAAGCGCCGCCATATCGTCCTCCTGGTGTTGTCCGGGTCGTGCGCCTTCATCGGCTTTCCGGTGATCTTCGGCATCGGCCAAAGCCTGACCTCGACGGTCCATTCCGGCCTCATCTACGCCGCAATTCCCATCCTCGTCGGCGTCTTCGCGTCGATGATCGAGCGCCGCGTGCCGGCCCGCTCCTGGTGGATGGGTGGCGCCATCGCGTTCGCCGGCGAGGCCTTTCTCATCGTCTCGCGCGGCGGCGCCGAGGTCAGCGGAGCGACCCTCGTCGGCGACGCCCTGGTGCTCGCCTCGATGATCGTCCTCAGCCTCGGCTACGTCATCGGCGCGCGTCTCACCCAGGAGGGCTACGGCACGTGGGGGACGACGTTCTGGGGCCTGGTGGCGGGGGGCATCATGCTCGCCCCGTTCGTGCCCATGGCGGCCACCGGCACCGGCTGGGAGGAGGCCGGCGCGGCCGCCTGGGGGGGCGTCGCCTTCCTCGCCATGGGGTCCTCCATCCTGGCCTACGTCTGCCTCTATTGGTCATTCGGCAAGGGCGGTATCGCCAAGACTGGAATGCTTTACTTCCTTGCCCCGGTGATCACCGGGGTGTTGGCCGTGCTCATGCTGGGCGAGACCCTGACCGCGCCGCTTCTGATGGCCGCCGGCATCATCCTCGGCGGCGTCTACATTGCACAACGCCAATGACGGCGGTGGAGAAACCGGACGCGAACAAATGCGCCAAGCCCTCGGCGTCGCCGCCACGCGCCGCGGTCTATGCGGTCGCCGCCCTAGCCATCTTCATCGGCGGTTCGACGCCGACCGCCACCAAGTTCGCCGTGTTGGAACTCGATCCCGTTTTGGTCGGCGTCCTGCGCACTGCCCTGGGGGCGGTAATGGCGCTACCGATGGTCCTGTTGCTGCGCATTCCGCCGCCCCGCGGCCGCCGCCGCATCGGCTGGCTGGCGCTATCCGCGTCTTGTGGCTTCATTGTCTTTCCGGTGATCTTCGGTATTGGCCAAAGCCTGACGTCGACGGCGCATTCCGCCCTGATATTCGCCGTCGTCCCCATCTTCGTCGGCGTTTTCGCCTCGCTCCTGGAACGCCGCAGGCTCACATTCTATTGGTGGGTAGGCGGCATCGTCGCCCTCATCGGGGAGGGCCTCCTCTTCGCGTTTCGGGACGGGCCCGGCAGCGATGGGGCGACTTTGGCCGGCGACGCCATTGTGCTGGCCGCCGTTATCGTCCTCGGCTCGGGTTTCGTCGCCGGCTCGCGGCTCACCCAGGAGGGCTACGGTCCTTGGGGCACGACCTTGTGGGGCCTGGTGGCGGGGGGCATCGTGCTCACCCCGTTCGTGCCCTTGGCGGCCGCCGACACCGGCTGGCATGAGGCCGGCGCCGCCGCCTGGGTCGGCCTAGCCTATCTTGTTCTCATGTCGGCCGGACTCGGCTACGTCTGCCTGTATTGGGCATTCGGCAAGGGCGGCATCGCCAAGACCGGGATGCTTTACTTCGTGGCGCCCTTGATCACCCTGGGCCTTGCCGTCGCCATGCTGGACGAGACCCTAACCGCGCCGCTCCTGCTGGCCGCCGGTTTCGTCCTCGGCGGCGTCTACATCTCACAGAGAACCTGAGCGGAGAACTCTGGCGCCTCATGCTCCGGCCCCTCACCTCCCGGCCTTGAACGGCCCCGGCCCGGGAATGTTCCCGGGCGCCTCGATACCGGCAATGAGCCGGGGGTCGGGCTGGGTGGCGCCGCATGCCAGGGAGACGGGGACGACGCCGGCCCACACCGGGTCCTCGTAGTCCTCTTCGTCGTCGATGGGTGGGCCGGTGCGGATCTTGGCCGACGCCTCGGCTAGACCTAAGCGCACGACGCCCGTCCCCTTGATCTCCTGGTCGGTGGCCGGGCGCAGTTCCTCCCAGCGCCCGGGTGCCAGGCGTTCCATGAAGAGGCGCAAGGCGCGGCGCTTCTCGGCGGCGTCCTCGACCGCCTCGGTGCGGCCAAAGATGACCACCGAGCGGTAGTTGAAGGAGTGATGAAAGGCCGAGCGCGCCATCACCAGGCCATCGAGAAGGCTCACCGTGACGCAGGTCTCGGCGCCGACCTCGAGGGCGCGGATCAGGCGGCTGGCGCTCGAGCCGTGCAGGTAAAGGGTGTCGGCGTCGCGCCAGAACGCCGTCGGGATGACCACGGGCGCGCCGTCGACGACGATGCCGACGTGGCAGATCAGCGCCTCGTCGAGGATAGCGTAGACGGTCTCGCGGTCGAAGCGGCCGCGGTCGTGGAGGCGCTTGAGGGTGGTGCGCTTTGTCTTCTCGAAATCTGGCATGGCTCGGCCTTTTTCCCACGGGTGGCATGGCTGGAAGGCGAATCTATTGCCAAAGGGCCGGCAAGGGAACCCCACAGGAACCCACCGGGGCGCCATGGTCATGCCAGGCAGCGCCGGCAAGCTCCTCGCGGCGGGCCGGGCGGGCGGTGACACCGTGCCCCATTTCCTGCTATTGGTCGCGGCACCGTTGGCATTCGAGAAGGAGAACGCGAGCGTGGCCGAGCATCCCATCGTCGGCGCCTGGCGGCTGGTGTCTTTCGCCTTCACCGGCGAAGCGGCGGAGGTGATGTATCCGCTGGGCGAAAGCCCCGGCGGCGGCGTCATCTTCACCGCCGACGGGTACATGAACCTGTCCTTCATGGCCGGCGGCCGCCCCGCCTTCTCCGCCGACGATATCCTCGGCGGCACGCCTGAGGAACTCGCCGCCGCCGCCGGTTCGTTCGTCGCCTTCGGCGGTCCCTATCGCATCGAGGACGGGGCCGTGTTCATCGACGTCAAGCACAGCCTGCACCCCAATTGGACCGGCCAAGCCCACAAACGCCTTTTCCAGGTCTCCGACAACCGCCTGTCCCTGCGCACCCCGGAGCCCATACTCTTGCAGGGGAAGCGCCACTCAGGCGAGGCCACGTTCGAGCGGCTGTAACGAAGGCCCTCGGCCTTTTATGCCGTCGTCCCCCGGCGATTGGCTTGCCACCAGCGCGCGATGCGTCTATAAGGCGCCGCTTCGGCGTTGGGCCGGTCATTAGCGACACCCCCCAGGCCGTTCGGCGGCTCCGCCCAAGGGGCCTTCGGATTTAGTATCCAGACCATCGAGGAGGCATCGGGGGCATGGCTGTTCAACGCACTCTTTCCATCATCAAGCCGGACGCGACGCGGCGCCGCATCTGCGGGTGCATCAACGCCCACCTGGAGGGCGCCAAGCTGAATATCATCGCCCAGAAGCGTGTCCAGCTTACCATAAGCCAGGCGCGGGCTTTTTACGCCGAGCACGCCGAGCGCGCCTTCTACGACGATCTCTGCGCCTACATGGCGTCGGCTCCCGTCGTCGTGCAGGTCCTCGAGGGCGAGAACGCCATTGCCCGCCACCGCGAGGTCATGGGCGCCACCAACCCGGCCAACGCCGAGGACGGCACCATCCGCAAGGAGTTCGGCCTCGGCGTCCAGGGGAACTCGGTGCACGGCTCTGATTCGCCCGCCTCGGCGGCCCGCGAGATCGGCTTCTTCTTCAGCGAAATGGAAATCGTCGGCTGAGAGCCATCGGTGCCGGCCGGCCCAGGGCATGCGCGCATAAAGGTCGATTTGGTTGAGCTTTAAGCGGCCGCGCCGATGTCCGCTTATAGCCCAGGCTGTGTAAAAACG
>DASCNF010000187.1:0-19503 GCA_036011345.1 Rhodospirillales bacterium
CGGCCTTCACGGGCCACCCGAAAGCCATCCTTGATCCTGGGCGAGAATGGCGCGGCGGTAGTTGTCGCCCGCAACCTTGGGCATCGCTAATCGACCACTTCGACTTCCCTGATATCTTAGCCAACAAGTGTCGCGGTAACGGCAGCCTGATATCCGGCGATGGCATCGCGAATGTTATCGACGGCCTCGGCCTCGGTCGTCCCCTGGGACCAGCATCCAGGCAGACCCGGACAACTGACGCTATACCCTTCGTCGGTTTGTTGAGAACCACTCTGTACTTCATGCTCATCGGTTCCTTGACCGCGCGAATCAGACCAAGACCACTGTACATTCCCAGCCCGAGCAATCCCAAGGCTAACAATAAGAGATCGGGGTGCGCCACCCGGCAATTGCCGCGCCCTGAATCGGCTGCTAAACCTCGGCCCGCGTGCCATACCATAGGCCATCTCACCAAAGAGGGACGAATTCCGTGCTGCGACGGCTTTACGACTGGACCATGGGACTGGCCGGCCACCGCCACGCGCTGGCGGCGCTGGCCGTGGTTTCCTTCGTCGAGAGTTCGGTCTTCCCCATCCCTCCCGATGTGTTGCTCATCCCCATGGTGCTGGCGGCGCCGACGCGGGCGTGGCGCATCGCCTTGGTGTGCACGGCGGCTTCGGTGGCCGGCGGCCTCGCCGGTTACGGCATCGGGCTCTTCTTGTTCGACACCGTGGGCCGGCCGCTGGTCGAGTTCTATGGCGCCGCCGACGCCTTCGAGCGTTTCCAGGCCACCTACAACA
The DNA here is from genome assembly GCA_036011345.1 of Rhodospirillales bacterium. Taxonomy (GTDB): domain Bacteria; phylum Pseudomonadota; class Alphaproteobacteria; order Rhodospirillales; family JASLQF01; genus JASLQF01. Next base: position 780 of record DASCNF010000187.1, read on the forward strand.
AATGGGGGGCGTGGATCGTCGGTGGCGCCGGGCTGACGCCCTTTCCCTACAAGGTGATCACCATCCTGAGCGGGGTGATGGAGCTCGACGTCACCGTCTTCACGGTTGCCTCGGCAGCCTCGCGGGGCCTGCGATTCTTCGCCGAGGCGGCGCTGCTGTGGTACTTCGGCCAGCCCATCCGCACCTTCGTCGAGGGCAACCTCGGCCTGCTCGCCACCGTGTTCTTCGTGCTGCTCGTCGGCGGCTTCGCGCTAGTGCGCTTCGTCCTTTAGCTCTAGCCGGGCGCTGGCCGGGGGCGCATACGTGCGCTATACCGGATCCATGTTAAGCCAACGCCACCTCCCCAATGGGCGCCTGATCCCGCTTGCCATCCTCGCCGCCAGCGCGGGCGCGCTGGGTACAGCGTACGTGGCCGAGGTCGTGTTCGGGCTCGAGCCCTGCATCCTGTGCCTCTATCAGCGCGTTCCCTACGCCGTCACCGGCGTGCTCGCCGTGCTGGCGCTGTCGGCGCGCCCGGGGACGGTCCAGGCGGCCACCGTCGGCGTCTGCGCCGTCGTCTTCGCGGCGGGGGCGGCCGTCGCCTTCTACCACGTCGGCGTCGAGCAGCACTGGTGGGCCTCGGCGGCGTGCGGCGGCGAGCTGGCGACGGACCTTTCCCCGGCCGACATGATAGCGCAACTGTCGCGGCCCCAGCCCAAGACCTGCGACGAGGTGGACTGGACCCTGTTTGGGCTCTCCATAGCTACCTACAACGTCTTTGCCTCGCTGGCCCTGGCCGGCGCCGCGCTGGCCGGCGCCCGGATGTTGATCAAGGCGAAGACGGCATGAGCCGGCGCCCGGAAAGCAAGGGCCGCCTGCCCGGCGACCCCACCAAGGAGCAGCTCGTCGAACGCATGGTCCGGGTCAACCACGCCGGCGAGTACGGCGCGGTGCGCATCTACAGCGGTCAGCTCGCCGTGCTCGGGCGTGCCTCCACCGGCCCGGTCATCCGCGACATGGCCAAGCAGGAGCAGGAGCATCTGGCGGCCTTCGACAAGCTCGTCGTCGAGCGCCGGGTGCGGCCGACGGCCCTGATGCCGCTGTGGCACGTCGCCGGCTTCGCGCTGGGGGCGGGGACGGCGCTTTTGGGCGAGCGCACCGCCATGGCCTGCACGGTGGCCGTCGAGGAAGTCATCGACGAGCACTACGCCAAGCAGATTGAGGCGCTCGACGACTCCGGTGAGGAGACAGCGCTCAAGCGAAGGCTTGAGGAGCTCCGCGCCAACGAGATCGAGCACCGCGACACCGGCCTCGCCCACGGCGCCCGCGAGGCGCCCGGCTACGAGCCCCTGACGGCGTTCATCAAGGCCGGCTCGCGCCTCGCCATCTGGCTCTCGGAACGGGTGTAGAGCGAAACGCCGAGGACGCTGAGGGAAGCAAAGGATAAGCGAGAAGGGAGATAAGGAGACTAGTGGAAATGGTGGAATAACTTATTGCGCCTACGGCGCTTTTTTTCTTATCCCCATATCCCTGCTAATCAACTTTATCTCCTCGGAATCTTCCTCCGCGTACCTTAGCGTCCTCCGCGTTCAACCCTTTCTTTTCGAACTCAGCCCGGATATGGCGCCCCTCAGGGTGCGCACCTCTTGTTCGGTGAGCTGGGCGCGTTGCAGCAGGTTGCGCAGGTTTCGCACCATGATGGGGCGCTTCTCCTTGACGTGCAGAAAGCCGCAGGCGTCGAGTTCGTCCTCCAGGTGCTCGAAGAGCATCAGGAGCTCAGCCTTGGTGGCGAGGCGCGTGTCTTTTGGCATGGCGAGGGCGGCGCCTGCACCCGCCTCCTTGACGCCTGAGGACATGGTGCCGGCCTGGTGCCACTCGTACGCGATAGCGAAGACGGCCTGGGCCAGGTTGAGGGACATGAAGGCGGGGTTGAGGGGGATGCTCACCACCACGTCGGCCAGGGCCACATTGTCGTTGTTGAGGCCCATGGCCTCGGGTCCCAGGAGCACGCCGAGGCGCCGCCCCCGGCCGGCCAGCTCCCGCATCTCGCCCGCCGCGTGGCGTGCCGTCATCACGCGCTTGGTCATGTCGCGGGGGCGTGCCGTCGCCGCGTAGACGGTCTCCAGGTCGGCGATGGCCTGGGCCGTGGTCTCATAAAGGACGGCGCCGTCGAGTACCGCGTCGGCGCCCGACGCCGCGGCGACGGCCTTGTCGTTGGGCCATCCCTGGCGCGGGCGCACCAGCCTGAGCTCGACAAGACCGCAATTCAGCATGGCGCGCGCCGTCATGCCGATGTTTTCGCCGAGTTGCGGCTCGACGAGGATGACGGCGGGGGCGGCGCCCTCGCCCGCTCCGGCCGGGCTCCCTCGTGCCAGCGAACCCTTGGTGGAATCGGTGCCGGCCATGGCGTCGGGGTGGCCCGCGTCGGGCTCCTCAGGCGCCGCCCGGCGCCGCGCCGTCGCGGTACAGCTTGTAGACGATGCTGTCGCGCAGCGCGTTGTAGGAGGCGTCGATGATGTTGGTCGACAGGCCCACCGTCGACCAGCGCTCACCGTGGCCGTCGGCGGATTCGATCATCACCCGGGTAATGGCGGCGGTGCCGTCGCCCGGGGTAAGGATTCGCACCTTGTAATCGACCAGACGCAAGTCCTCGAGTTGCGGATAGATCGGCGTCAACAACTCGCGCAGCGCCGCGTCGAGCGCGTTGACCGGCCCATTGCCCTCGGCCACCGCCATCACCGCTTGTCCGGACCCGCCCTCCAACTTGACGGTGGCCTCCGACAAGGTGATGAGCTCGCCCTTGGCGTTCCAGCGCCGCTCGTCGATGACCCGGAAGCTGGTCAGCCGGTAGTAGTCGGGCACCTCGCCCAGTACCTGGCGCGCCAGCAGCTCGAAGCTCGCCTCGGCGCCGTCGTAGGCGTAGCCGTCGAATTCCCGCGCCTTCACCGTGTCCACGAGTTCCGCCACCCTGGGATCGCCGGCCTCCATCTCGATGCCGATCTCGCGGAAGCGCACCAGCACGTTGGTCCGCCCCGACTGGTCGGAAACCACCACGTGGCGGCGGTTGCCGACGCGTTCGGGCGCGATGTGCTCGTAAGAACGCGGATCCTTCTCCACCGCCGAGACGTGCAGGCCGCCCTTGTGGGCGAACGCCGATTCGCCGACGTAGGCGGCGCCGCGGTCGGGCGCCCGGTTGAGGCGCTCGTCAACCAGGTGCGAGACGTGGGTCAGCTGGACCAGGTCTTTGTCGGAAACCCCGGTCTCGTACCCCATCTTGATCACCAGGGAGGGCAGGATACTTACCAGGTTGGCGTTGCCGCAACGCTCGCCGAGGCCATTCATGGTGCCCTGCACCTGGCGCACGCCGAGACGCACGGCGGCCAGGCTGTTGGCCACGGCGTTGCCGGTGTCGTTGTGACAGTGGATGCCGAGGTTGGCGCCCGGGATGTGCTCCAGCACGGCGCCGACAGTGCGCTCGACCTCGTCGGGCAGGGCGCCGCCGTTGGTGTCGCACAGCACGATCCAGCGTGCCCCGGCGGCGGCCGCCGCCTTGACGCAATCCAGGGCGTAGGCGGGGTTGGACTTGTATCCGTCGAAGAAGTGCTCGGCGTCGAGCATGGCCTCGCCGGCGCGGCTGACCGCAAGCACCATGCTGTCGGCGATCATGTCGATGTTCTCGGCCGGCGCGATACCGAGGGCCACGTCGACGTGGAAGTCCCAGGTCTTGGCGACCAGGCAAACAGCTTCGGCCTTGGTGCCAAACAGGGCGGCGAGCCCGGGATCGTTTTCCGGGCTGCGGCCGGCGCGCCGCGTCATGCCGAAGGCGGTGAGCTTGGCGTGGGTGAAGGCGGGCGGATCGGCGAAGAACGCGTCGTCGGTGGGGTTGGCGCCGGGCCAACCTCCCTCCACGTAATCGATGCCGAGACGGTCCAGCGCCTCAGCGATCGCCATCTTGTCGGCGGTGCTGAAGTCGATGCCCTGGGTCTGCGCGCCGTCGCGCAACGTGGAATCGTAAAGGTAGACGCGCTTATCGGCCATGACGCGTTCAATTTCCACCAATTCAGAGAGGGCCTAGAGAATGACCAATTTGCGGTCGGCGCTCAAGACTTTCCGGCGGCCGGCGGCGCTCCGTCCCGTTTTGACCTAGAATCATTGTAAAACCCGCTCGGAATTATCACTTTTTACTCAGAGACATTGAAAGAAAGTCCGTACATAGCCCGTCCGCCGAGATGTAACCATCCGGTTTGCCCGAGCCCGCCGGCGGCGAAAACCAAAAGCACGTCCCGGCCATTGGCACGCTACGCGCCCGGGTGCGGGGGACGAACATCAACGAGCAAACCCTGCTGGCCACGGGTTTTCTCAACTATTTCAATGAGATCGTCATGACCCTGGAGATGCTTCCGGACATGCCGGAACTCCTGGAGGAAATCAAGGCGTGGCAGCCCAAGACCTATCAGGACCATTTCCGGGACAGAGTCTTCACCGAAAAAGACCTGGCGATCAAGGCTTACCGCCACGCGCCGGCCAAGTGCCGCCGGGCCTTGGAAACGACGATCGTACAAATCAGCCGGCTCATCGGAATCGCCGTCAAGCGCGCCGAGGTGCAACTCGCGGAAAACAAAATCGACGCGGTGCGCACCGACATCACCCACCGCCTGCCGCCTGCCGCCTTCTGCAGGCGCCCATGGACCACGCCTCGGCGATCGTCAGCGGCGGCGAGTCGACCATGGACCAAGCCGATATCGACGTGCTTCTGGAAACCTAGAGACTCCTGAAAACCGAGGTACTGCGGTTATTTCCGGGGCTTCCAATCGCGGGCGCGGCGCTCCGCCTCGTCGCGCACGGCGGTGCCCAGTTTCCTGGCCAAAGCCTTGCGGTTCTCGCGGGCCGACGCATGGCCCTGCCGGGCGGCCAAGGTCAGCCACATCAGGGCCTGCACCTCATCCTTGGCGATTCCCTCGCCGCGCACCAGACGCACGCCGATGTGGTTCTGCGCCTTGGCGTATCCCTGCTCGGCAGCCGCCAGGAACGCCCGCGCCGCCGCGACCACGTCCTTGTCAACGCCGATACCGTCGCGGTACATCTTGCCCAGATTGTATTGCGCTTTGTCCAAGCCCTGTTCGGCGGCCTTGCTGATCCACATGAAGGCCCGCTTCTCGTCCTTGGCAACGCCATGGCCGTAGCCGTAGAGCTTGCCCAGCGAGTATTGGGAGCGCGCGATTCCGCTGGCGGCGGCCTTCTCCAGCCAAGAGACGGCCTTGGCGTAATCGCGCTCAACGCCGCGGTCGAAAATGTAGGCGAGCGAGATGTTGTGCTGTGACTGTCCGTCGCCCTGCGCGGCCGCCTTCCTCCACCATTCGAGCGCCTTGGCGCGATCCTCGACAACGCCCCGGCCCTCGTCGTACATGACGCCGAGGTTGAACTGCGCGGCGACGTCACCGCCTTCGGCGAGGGGCCGCCACTCATTGAGCGCCCCGGCAAAGTCTCCCGCCTGATAGGCCCGCCAGCCGTCCTCGAAACCGGCGCGGGCCTCAGACACCGGGGCGCTAGGGAAGGCGCCCAGGCCGAGGGCGAGCGTGACGCAAAGCACGAAGGCCCGCCTCTTCAAACTCCCGTATCCCGGCATCTCTTCTCCCCTTTGCCCGCGCCCCGGCGGTTCACGACGAACGCGCGGCGAACTTGGTGACCTGCATGCGCAAGGAATCGATCAACCCCATCACCCCCTGGCGGCGCACCAGGGCCGCGAATTCAGAGCGCTGGGTGGCGATCATGCTCACCCCCTCGACGATGACATCGAGAATCTTGTATCCGTTGGCGCTGCCGCGCACCCGCCAGGCGGCCTTGAGCGGTGGCCCGCTGGGGCGACCGATCTTGGTGAATACCACGGCGTCCCGCTTGCCCAGGGGGCCCGCCTTGATGATCTTGAAGCTTTGTCCAGAGTAGCCGCCAAGACGCCGCGAATAGGTACGCAGCACCCATTCGGCAAACAAGAGCTGATATTCCTGGCGCTGCTCCGGTGTCGCCTTCGGCCAGGCCTTGCCGAGTGCGAAGCGCCCGATGCGCGGCAGGTCGATACTGCGGCCCAGAAGCTGGCGCACCCGCTCCTCCCGCTCGCCGAGCGAAGCGTCCCGGGCGCCCAGCACGGACAGCGTCTTCTTGCTGAGCGCTGTTATGAATTTGGCTGCTTCCTCAGGCGACGTTTTCTCCGGCCCCGCCCATGCCGGCGCCGACAGCCCGCCGAGACAGGCGACAAGAACGGCCATCAACCAGCGACGCGCGATCATTCCCGGTGCTCCCTGCCGCGGACCCGCATGCGCCCGCTGCCACCAGACGTGGCGGCAGCGCGCCGGTCGCAGTTCTCCAATACTATAGATTCCGGCCTCCGTGACATTCAAGTGTCGCCTGCGGGGCTCATTCGAAATCCTGATCGTCGAGATCGTATTCCAGCCCCGGCGCGGCCCCGGCACCAGAGGCCGCGCCGTTCCTGATTTCGCTGGTCCGCCGTTGGCGGTAAAGGCTGCGGATCGCCGCGTAGTAATCGACTGAAGTGTCGCGCAGGTCGTCCAGCTCGTCCATGATTCCTTCGTAGAAGTCGATGGCTTCGACGCCGGTGCGCGCATAGGAGATGTAATCGTGGTCGGTGTTGAAGGCCCAAAGGCTGAGGGGATCGAGGAAGCCGTCCACGGCCTTACCCATGCCGTCGCGCGGGTTCGATGGCCCGAGCAGAGGAAGGACTAGGTACATCATCTCGCCGACGCCCCACACCGCCAGGGTTTGTCCGAAGTCCTCCTTGTGCCTTGGAAGCTCGAGCCTCTCGGCGACGTCGAAAATGCCGGCCACGCCGACGGTGGAGTTGACCACGAAACGGCCGGTCGTGTGCCAGGCCCTGACCAGTTCCCCCTGAAGGAGGTCGTTGGCAAGGATGCGCGGCAAATTGAGGTTGTGCAGGACGTTATCCACCGAATCGCGCACCGGTTCCGGCGCCAGCCAGCGGTAACCTTTGGCCAGCGGGCGCACGACGAGCTTTATGACCCACTCGTTGAATTCAAAGATGGCGCGGTTCACCGGCTCTATGGGATCGTCGTCGCTCTCCTCGTCGTCAATTTCTTCGTCGGCAACGGCCATGCCAGCGTCCTCCTCTTGGCGCGCCACGACCGCCGGCGCCGCACGTCCTCCCGCCGCCCGCGCGATGACGTCGGCGAACCCCGGGTAAGCGGCGCTGGCGTCACGGACGATGCTATCCCTGAGCCCCGGAGCGGCGGCCACCGCCGCGGCCACGATTTCGCCCGTCAATGCCGTCGATTCGGCGATGGCCGCGATGACCACGGCGCTCATGCGCGACGCGGCGCGACGCTCTGCCGCCAGGCGGTTGGCTGCCGCGTAGTCCGCGTTGGGAAGGGCGCGGTTGAGCGCCGCGTCCTGGCGGGCGGTCTCGCCGCTGTCGCGGACCACCCTCTGGATGCGCTTCGCGATGTGGGGCGGCAACGCCGCCAGGGCGACAGCCGGCGCCAACAGAAACACCAGGAACATCAACAGCCGCACCACGCCCGCCCCCATTGCCGCCGGAAGCCCCGGCGATTCTCATGTAGTCATCGGCGGCGGCGATTGCAGCACATATAGTGCCCCAGAGCCACCCGTAAAATGGACGAGAGCCCCACCGTGCCCTCTGTCATCCCGGGACATCAATGGCCGACGAGGCGGCGCTCAATGCCGCGCAGGATCAGCGCCATGGCCAGCCCGGCAACGGCGCAGGCCAAGATCACCCACTGGGTGGCCTGCCACGACCCGCTCGCCGCCACCGCCCAGGCCGTAACCGGAGCCCCCAGGAAGAAGCCGAAGTTGGTTCCCTGAACGAGGAGGCCGTTGGTGGTCCCGAGTTGCCGGGGCGAAGGCGCGTGCAGAGGCCCGCCGGCCAGGACCGTGGCTGTTATGAAGCCGCCGGAGGCCGAGAAGACCAGGCACAGGACGTAGCGCAACGGATCGGCAAGGGCCTCGCTGAAGATCCCGAAGGCGAGGAACCCGTTGACGACGCTTGGCGTGGCGATGAGGATCCAACGGACGACGCCCCGGTGCATGAGCCAGGCGCATGCCAGGTTGCCGACGGCGTTACAGATGACGAAAACCGCCGTCAGTAGCCCGGCCCCGCCGAGCGACCCTCCCCACTCCTCGACCAGGAAAGTCGGCAGCCATACGGCGATGCCGCCCCACGGCAGGGTGAAGGAGGCGAAACTCCCGGCGAGCAGCCACGGGCCCGGCCGCGACAGGGTCAGCCGAATATTGCGCCACGGCGTTTCCACTGGTCCCGCCGGGGGCGGCGCCTGGACGCCTCGGGCAACGAGGCCCACCGCTAGCAGGGCCACCGCGACACCGGCCACGGCCAGCCATAGCCCCCGCCACCCGAAGAGGGCCAGCAGAAGTGGCCCCACGATCAAGCCGAGCGCCATCCCCGTCGGCATGTAGGTGCTCCAGATGCCGAGGGCGAGCCGCCGGGCGCCGGGCGCCGCCGCCTCGCCGATCAGCGACGGCGCGGCGACGATGATGGCGACGAAGCCGAGGCCCTCCAGGAAGCGCGACGCCAGTAGGCCGGCGGTGCCCTCGGCCACGCTCCCCAAGAGGCCGCCGGCGGCCAACGTCGCCAGGCCGAGGAGCAGCAGCCGATAACGGCCGATGGCGTCAGCGAACAGGCCTGTCACCATGCCGATGGTCATGGCCAGGAAGTTGAAGGTAGTGACCACCCAGCCGGCAGCGATCAGCCCGAGGCCGAGTTCCAGGCGCATGAGGGGTAGGGCGGGCGGCGCCTTGCCGAGGTGGAACGAAGAGATTATTCCCGCCGCCAGGGCGATGAAACATATGACCCAGCGGGTCCTTTTCCCGTTTTCCGTACCGTCTCCCGGGAGCGCCGCCACCGTTCTACCCGCCGTGCGCCGCCAGCCAAGCGACGACTCGGCTCGGGTTTTCGTGCGACGGGAACATCGGGTAGAAGGCCTTGCTGATCACACCCCCACCGACAATCAGCGTCAGGTGCTTGATCAGGGTCATGCCGGCGACGACAAACCTGGGCAGGCCGAGGGCCCGCGCCATGGCCAGATCGGCGTCGCTGAGCACGGCAAAGGGCACGTCCAGGCGGTCGGCTATTTCCCGCTGGCAGTCGGTCGCCTGGGTGCTCATGGCGAAGATGTCGTGGCCGAGGCTGGCGATCTCGGGGGCGTGGTCGCGGAAGGCACAGGTCTGGGGCGTGCAGCCACAGGCGCCGGGGATGTCGCCCCAATCCGCCGGCAGGTCGGTGCCGGGACGCCCGGTCAGGGGATAGCAGTAGAGCACGAACGGGCGGCGCGCACTCGCCAGGTCGACGGCGCCGCCGGCGGTCGAGAGCAGCGCCAGCAAGGGGGCCTTCATGCCCGTGAGGTGGTCGCAGGCGCCATCGTCCACGGGGACGGGAAGATCGTCGGGCAGGGTGTGAAAGTCGTCCTCCGCCATGGTCCGCCCGGGTTCGGTTCCTTAACTGTTTGGCGCGCTCAGGCCGTGGGCTCGGGTCCGACGCGGACCACCAGCTTGCCGAAGTTCTTACCCTCAAGAAGACCGATGAGGGCGCCCGGCGCGTTCTCCAGGGCGTCCACAAAGTCCTCTCGGTACTTGATGCGACCGTCGTCGATCCAGCCGCCGACGGCGTCGAGGAAATCTTGTTCCTGGTCGGCGAAGTCCCAGACGATGAAGCCGCGAACGGTGAAGCGCCGCCGCAGCACATGGCCTAAGAGCACCGGCAAATAGTCGGGCCCGGGGGGCGGCTCGGTAGCGTTGTAATGGGCGATCAGGCCGCACACGGGAATGCGCGCGAACTCGTTCAAGAGCGGCAGGACGGCTTGGAAGACGTGCCCGCCGACGTTCTCGAAATAGACGTCGATGCCGTCGGGACAGGCCTCGGCTAGGGCCTCGGCGAAGCCGTCGGCCCGGTGGTTGACGGCGGCGTCGAAGCCGAGCTTAGCCGTAAGGTAGTCGCACTTCTCGGCCGTCCCAGCGATGCCGACCACCCGGCAGCCCTTTATACCGGCGATCTGCCCGACGATGGATCCGACGGCGCCAGTCGCCGCGGCGACGACGACGGTCTCGCCCTCCCGGGGCTTGCCGATGTTGAGGAGGCCGGTGTACGCCGTCATCCCGGGCATGCCGAGCACGCCGAGCGCCGTCGAGATGGGGGCCCGTGCTGCGTCGAGCTTGCGCAGGCCGTCCGCCGCCGCCACCGGATGGTCCTGCCAGCCCGTATAACCGAAGACGATGTCGCCCGAACGGTAGCCCTCGGCGTTTGAGGTCATCACCTCGCTCACCGCGCCGCCGACCATGGCCTCGCCGATCTCGATCGAGGGTGCGTAGGACTTGGCAGCGCTCATGCGCCCGCGCATGTAGGGATCGAGCGACAGGTAGATGGTCCTGAGCAGCACCTCGTCCTCGCCCGGTGCGGCGATCGGCGCCTCGCTCATCTCGAAGTCACCGGCCTGGGGCGCGCCGACCGGGCGCTTGGCCAAGAGGATGCGGCGGTTTGTTCCCTGTGGCATGGGTGTCCTCTCTCGATCGCGGGGCCGCCGACGCGGCCCTCTCAAACATTAAGCCTAATGGCAAATTCGCCTTGAGGCCACGGGTTAGGGGTCAGGCGCGCCGCCATTGGGTGCCCGCCGCCCCGTCCTCGAGGACGACGCCCTGGGCGGCAAGCTCGTCGCGGATGCGGTCGGCCTCGGCGAAGTCGCGGCCCCGGCGGGCCTCGACGCGCTTGGCGACGAGGGCGTCGATCGCGACATCGTCCAGGGTGGCACCGGCGGGCCGCCACTTGAACCAATCTTCGGGTTCCTGGCCGAGGATGCCGAGGATGCCGCCCGCCGCCAGCAACGCGCCGCGCAGGCGAAATCTTTCCCGCGTCTCTGAAGCCTTGTTGAGATCGCCCAGGATCTCGTGCACATGGGCCAGCGCCTGCGGCGTGTTGAGGTCGTCACCGAGGGCCGCCAGCACCGGCTCCGGCACACCCAATTCCTCCGATACGACAGCGGAATCGCTGCGTAGCGCCCCGTAAAGGCGGTCGAGGACGGTGCGTGCCTCGGCGATACCCGCCTTGGTGAAGTCCAGGGGCTGGCGGTAGTGGGTGGACAGCAACGCCAGGCGGATGGCTTCGCCGGGGAACTCGGCGAGCAGGTCGTGCACCGTGTAATAGTTGCCGGCCGACTTCGCCATCTTCTCCCCTTCCACCATGACGTAACCGTTGTGCATCCAGGTGCGCACGAATTCACGGCCTTCGTGGGCGCAGGTGCTTTGCGCAATCTCGTTCTCGTGGTGGGGGAAGATGAGGTCCTGGCCGCCGCCGTGGATGTCGAAGGTCTCGCCCAGGTACGCGGCGCTCATCACCGAGCATTCCAGGTGCCAGCCGGGGCGGCCGCGCCCCCACGGCGAGTCCCATCCGGGCAGGCTCTCGTCGGACGGTTTCCACAGGACGAAGTCGGCGGGGTCGCGTTTGTAGGGCGCCACCTCGACGCGGGCGCCGGCGATGAGCTCGTCGCGGCCGTGGCGCGACAGCCTGCCATAATCCGGCCACGAGGGCACGTCGAACAACACGTGGCCATCCACCTCGTAGGCGTTGCCGGCCTCCAGCAGGGTCTCGATCATGGCTACCATGGCGGGGACGTGTTCGGTGGCGCGCGGCTCGTGATCGGGGTCGAGGGCGCCGAGCCCCGCCATGTCGGCGTGGAAGGCCGCAGTCGTGCGTACCGTGATCGATTGGATGCTGTCGCCGCTTTCCTTGGCGGCGGTGTTGATCTTGTCGTCCACGTCGGTGATGTTGCGAACGTAGGTGACCTTCGGATAGAGCCGCTTCAGCAACCGATAGATTACGTCGAAGACGACGACCGGCCGGGCGTTGCCGATGTGCGCGTAGTCGTAGACTGTGGGCCCGCACACGTACATGCGGGCGTGGCCCGCCTCGAGGGGAACGAACTCCTCCTTTTGGCGCTTCAGCGTGTTGTAAAGAACGAGTGTCACGGTCACACCAGATCGGGGAAGCGGTTGGTGATTGGATAGCGGCGGTCGCGCCCGAAGGCGCGCCGCGTGATCTTGACCCCGGGCGGCGCCTGGCGGCGCTTGTATTCGGCGCGATCGACCATGTGCCAGACCTTGCGCACGACTAGCGCGTCGAAGCCATCCGCCTCTAGGTCGGCGATCGAGCGTTCCCCCTCGATGAGGGCACTCAGGATGGCGTCCAGGTCCTCGTAGGGCGGCAGGGTGTCCTGGTCGGTCTGGCCGAGGCGCAGTTCCGCCGAGGGCGGCTTGGTGATGATGCGCTCCGGGATGACGCAGCCGGCCGGTCCCTGAAAATCATCGGGGCACGCCTGGTTGCGCCACCGCGCCAGGGCGAAGACATCGGTCTTGTAGACGTCCTTGAGGACCGAATAACCGCCGCTCATGTCGCCGTAAAGGGTGGCGTAACCGACCGCCATCTCGGACTTGTTGCCGGTGGTGAGGACCATGTGGCCGAGCTTGTTGCTGAGCGCCATGAGCACCAGCCCGCGCGTCCGCGCCTGGATGTTCTCCTCGGTGACGTCTGCCTCACACCCAGCGAAGACGCCGGCCAGCATGGTCCCGAAGGCCTCCATGGCGAGCTCGATGGGGATGTTGTCCAGGGTCGTCTGCAACAGTTTCGCGGTAGCGGCGGCGTCTTCGAGGCTCTCGGCCAAGGTATGGGGCGAGGGCATCATCACGCAGCGCACCCGCGCCGCGCCCAGCGCGTCGACGGCAACGGCCGCCGTGAGGGCGCTGTCGATGCCCCCCGACAAGCCGAGGACGACCCCCGGAAAACGGTTCTTATCGACGTAGTCCCGGAGCCCCGTCACCATGGCCCGGTAGACGGCCTCCAGGCCCTCGGGGCGGGGCTCGATGGTCGCCGGCTCGCATATCCAGTTTTCGCCGGAAGCGCTTCGCCACAGGGTGAACAGCACCTGCGGGCGCCACGACGCGGCCTTGGCGAGCAGCACGCAATCGGCGCCCAGTACGAACGACGCGCCGTCGAACACCACCTCGTCCTGACCGCCCACCAGGTTGACGTAAATCAGCGGCAGTCGGCTTTCCTTGACCCGTGCCACGGCATGGTTAAGACGCTCGTCGAGCTTGTCACTCTCGAACGGCGAGCCGTTGAGCACGACCAGGATCTCGGCTCCCGATTCCATCAGGCACTCGGCGACGTCGGGAATCCACATGTCCTCGCACATCATGACGCCGAGCCGCACTCCACGGAAGGATACGGGTCCGGGCAGGGGGCCGGGGGCGAAGACGCGCTTCTCATCGAACACGCCGTAGTTGGGCAACTCATGTTTGAGACGGACGGCGGCGATCTCGCCGCCGTCGAGCAGCAGCGCCGCGTTGTGGAGCTTGCCGTCTTGGCGCCACGGCGCGCCCAGCAGGAGCGCCGGGCCGCCGTCACCAGTCTCGGCGGTGAGCCCCGTCAGGCATGCCTCGACGCGCTCCTGAAAGGCCGGCTTGAGAACCAGGTCCTCGGGCGGGTAGCCGGATACCGCAAGCTCCCCAAAGGCCACCAGATCGGCGCCACCGTCGGCGGCCTCACGTCGCGCCGCGCGCACCAATTCCGCGTTGCCGTCGATGTCGCCGACGACCGGGTTGATCTGCGCCAAGGAGATGGCGAGGGATTCAATCATGGGGATGTGGACCAGCCGACGAATGAGCCTCAGCGGTGCCCGGGAGGCGGCACCCTAGGCGGCGCCTGAACACCTGTCAACGGAACCCTGGTCAGGGGCCGCGAAAAACGAGACGCTCGACCCGCCAGCAGAAAAAATGCCGACGGGGAGGCCGGATCGTTAACCGGTAGATAAGGATTTGGCGGCCATGACCGAACAATCCAAGAATGCCGACCGCAGCAGCCGCGTGATATGCGAGAGCATCGCCAGCACCGTCATCGACCTCTTTGTCGATCGACTGCTGGTGGAGGCAAACCTAAGTGGCGACAGGCTGCTCGACGCCGTGCGTATCTCCGAGTTGACCCGGGACTTCAAGGACAAGGATAAATACCTGCGTCACATCCGCAAAATTGCCGAAGACCAGCTCACCGAAATCGAGCGTGATCATTGGAAACAACACCGCAAGCGGCCCTTCGAGCGGATCCTCGTCCTAAGCGGGCGGCGCCCGCTTCCTTACGTTTTCCTGAGCAAGAACTCGCGGCCCTTCTTGACCGAGGGAACGCCGTCGTAAGCGACGATGTCGGCGGTGGCATAGGTCTCGCGCCAGGACTCCGGCAGGTAGGAGCCGGTGCCGACCACGTCGATGGGCGCCTTCACGTCGCCCATCACCTTGCACTTCTCCACGTTGAAGCCCGACGAGACGACGATCTTGACCCTCTCGAATCCTGCCTTGTCGAGTTGCTCGCGCATATAAAAGATGGCCGCCGCCGAGACGCCGGTACCGGTCAGGTTGCGCAGTTCCGTCTCGTTGCGGTAGCGGCGCACGGCCGCCGGCACGTGGCGCTCGAGCACGGCGTACGAGGCTTCCGGGCCGAGGCCCTCGACGAAGCGCCCGCCGTGGGTATCGAGGCGCAGCGAAAGACGCCCCTCGGCAACTAATTCGGGGAACCGCCGGCTCACTGCCAGCGCGTCCGTGATTTCTTGGCCGTAGTAGTCCACCAGCACGGTAAGGTTTTCGCCGGGAAAGGTCTCGACGAACATCTCGGCGGCACGCACCGTCGAGCCGGCGAAGCCGACCAGCGCGTGCGGCATGGTACCGAGCCCCCGCTCCTGCCCGAAATAATGGGCCGTGGCGTCGTTGGCGTTGCCGATGAACCCCTTGGCGCCGGCCCGGCGTTGCGCCGCCCTGGACCCGACGGCGGCGGCATAAGCCATCAGTTCCGCCATCCCGGTGCCGGCGCAATGGCGCGCGTCCATGGCCAGGAAAGTCACATTGGGCATGTCGGCGCACATGGTAAAGGCGTTGTAGGCGGCGACACACGCCGCCCCCAGTTTTTGCAGATAAAGGGTCTCCAGGTCGACCAACTCGTGGAGCGGCCCGGTGAGGTAGAGCAACGGCTCGCCGGCGCCCACCCAGTCTCCCTCGACGTAGTTGAACTCTATCCGGAATTCTACCCCGCGCTCCTTGGCGATGCCTTCCAGCCATTCTACCATCAACCCCGGGGTGAAGATGACCGGACGCCGCATGAACATCGCGTAGGTCGCCGATTTGTCCCCGAAACGGCCGATGATCTGGCGCGTCTTGTTCAGGTAGGCGTCGGTCCAGCGGGAAATGTCGGCGACGGCAGGAAGGAGCGGCCGCCTGCTGTTTCTCTGCGTCATGGCGGCGCTGCCCTGGGGCTCAGGAGGCTGCCGCCGACCGGCCGCACTCCGACACCCTTTCCTCCTTCAGCGCCTCTGAAATCAAGAAGGCGAGTTCTAGGGCCTGCTCCGCGTTGAGGCGCGGATCACAGTGGGTGTGATAGCGGTCAGCGAGGCCCGCCTCGGTGATCTCCTGGGCGCCGCCGACGCATTCGGTCACGTCCTGGCCGGTCATTTCGACGTGCACGCCGCCGGCGTGCGTTCTCTCCGCCTTGTGCACGGCAAAGAAACAGCGCACCTCGGCGAGGATGCTGTCGAAGTGGCGGGTCTTGTACCCGTTCGTGCTTTTCACCGTGTTGCCGTGCATGGGATCGCAGGTCCACACCACGGTGCTCCCTTGACGCTTGACAGCGCGCACCAGCGGCGGCAGCCGGCGCTCCACGTCATCCGCGCCCATGCGCACGATCAGCGTCAGGCGCCCCGCCTCGTCCGCCGGGTTGAGCGCCTCGATGAGCCGCACCAGATCGTCCTCGTCCATGCTTGGCCCCACCTTCATGGCCACCGGGTTGGCGATGCCGCGCAGGAACTCCACGTGGGCGCCGTCCATCTGGCGCGTACGGTCACCCACCCACAACAGGTGCGCCGAGGTGTCGTACCAGTCGCCGGTGGTGGAATCGACACGGGTCATGGCTTCCTCGTAAGGCAGAAGCAGGGCCTCATGGGAAGTGAAGAAGTCGGTCTCGCGGATTTGCGGCGCCGTCTCCGAGGTCAGCCCGCACGCCTCCATGAAGGCCAGGGCCTCGCCAAGCCGGTCGGCGAGATCGCGATAGCGTTCGCTCTGTGGGCTGTCGGCGACGAAACCGAGGTTCCACTGGTGCACCTTGTGCAGGTCGGCGTAGCCCCCCTGGGCAAAGGCGCGCAGCAGATTGAGCGTCGACGCCGACTGGTTGTAGGCACGCTCCAGGCGCTCCGGGTCGGGGTTGCGGACTTGCGCTGAGAATTCCATGCCGTTAATCATGTCGCCCCGGTAGCTGGGCAAGGTCACGTCGCCTTGCGTCTCGATGTCGGCGCTGCGCGGCTTGGCAAACTGGCCCGCCAGGCGGCCCACCTTGACCACCGGGCAGGCGGCGCCGAAGGTCAGCACCACGGCCATCTGCAAAAGCACGCGGAAGGTGTCGCGGATGTTGTCGGGATGGAATTCGGCGAAGCTTTCGGCGCAATCGCCGCCCTGCAAAAGGAAGGCCCGGCCGCCGGCAACCTGGGCCAGGGCTGCTTTCAGGCGCCGCGCCTCGCCGGCGAAGACGAGGGGCGGAAAGCCCGCCAGCCGCTGCTCCACGTCGGTCAGCGCGGCGGCGTCCGGATACTCCGGTACCTGCCGGATGGGCTTGGCGCGCCAGCCGTGCGGCGTCCATTTCTTGGCCATGACGGTTCCCGTTAGCTACCGTACCCCAGGGATTCGGCCAACCTATACGCCCCTATCCGGGCCATGTTCAACATAAATGCCGGCAAACGATGATGGCGCTCTGCCGCCGGGTGGCTCAACCCGCCTTGCGCGCCGCGTGCGCGGGCCGCTTGCCGCGCATGGTGACGAACTCCTCGGCCGCCGTCGGGTGAATGCCGACGGTGGCGTCGAACTGTGCCTTGGTGGCCCCGCATTTGAGCGCCACGCCGAGGCCTTGGATGATCTCGGCGGCGTCCAAGCCGACCATGTGGCAGCCCAGCACGCGGTCGCTCTCGGCATCCACCACGAGCTTCATCACGGTCATCTCGTCGCGCCCGGAAAGGGTGTGCTTCAGGGGTCGGAAGCTTGAAAGGTAGACGTCGACATCGGCGAATTGGGCGCGCGCCTCGTCCTCGCTCAAGCCGATGGTGGCAAGCGGCGGCTGGCTGAACACGGCGGTCGGCACGCCCGTCAGGTTGGCCGTCGTCGGGTTGGAGTTGAACAGGCTCTCGGCTAGGGCCTGGCCTTCGGCGATGGCCACCGGCGTCAGGTTGAGACGGTTGGTGATGTCGCCGATGGCCAATATGTTGGGCTGGGAGGTGCGCGAAAACTCGTCCACCACGACGGCACCCTTGCCGTCAAGCTCGACCCCCGCCGCCTCCAGCCCAAGGCCCTTGGTGCGTGGTGCCCGGCCGGTGGCGTACATGACAAGGTCGGCCTCCACGATGTAGCCGCCGGCGAGGCGCAGGCTGTAGGCATCATTCTCCTTTTCGATGCCGCGCACCACCGACTCGCAACGCAAGTTGACACCACGTTTACGCATCTCCTCGGCCAGGGCCAGACGCATGTCCTCGTCGAATCCGCGCAGGACGGTGTCAGCGCGCAAAATCTCGGTGACCTCGACGCCGAGGGCGTTGAAGATACCGGCGAACTCGACGGCGATATAGCCGCCGCCGACGATGACCAAGCGCGCTGGCAGGCGCTCCAGATCGAGGGCCTCGTTGGAGGTGATGACGTGCTCGATGCCCGGGATGTCCGGCATGGTGGGCCAGCCGCCGGCGGCGAGCAGGATATGCTCGGCCGTCATGGCGCGCCCCCCCACCTCCACGGTGTGGGCATCGGCCAACAGGCCCGTGCCCTCGATCATGGTGACGCCGCTCTCGCGCAGCATGCGTCTGTAGACCTCTTCCAGGCGATCGAGTTCGCGGTTTTTGTTAGCGATGAGTTGCGCCCAGTCGAAGGCTAGCTCCCCCGTCGTCCACCCGAAGCCACGGGCGTCCTTGAACTCGTCGGAAAACTGCGATCCGTAGACCAGGAGCTTCTTGGGCACGCAGCCGCGCATGACGCAGGTGCCGCCGAAGCGGTTGTTCTCGATGACGGCGGCGTGCGCCCCATAGCCGGCCGACATGCGAGACGCCCGCACGCCGCCCGAACCGGCGCCGATGGTGATCAGGTCGTAGTCATATGTGGCCATAGATCGCCCCCCATCCGGCGATGCGTACCGCGCCTAAGTCATCGGAGTATACCCCCGCCGCCACGGCCTGTTAATGGACGCCTGTCGGCACCTGGGCCCTATTCCGCGATGGCAAAGAGTTTCATGCCGATCGGAAAATTCGCATTGACCTTTTCCGATTCCCTTAGATTGTAGAGTTGCTCCCTGATCTGCTCGTAGCGGAGAATCGGCCCCGCTATTTAAGGGGGGGCAGGTCAAGGGTCGAGACACGGGTATAGATACCGACTTTCTTGGTCATTCTTGCACCTCTTCGGTTGTGTGGAAGTTACCCTATGATAGTAACAAATCGAAGGGGTTTTATCGAGTCGAAGTTATTGAAATATATCAATAAAATGGGGATTTTGGGAAGTTTATTTAACCTTCTCTCCGTCCTTGAAGGTTCCTGTCCATTTCTCGTTCACAGTTCCGTCTTTGTTGTAACTGACCCAAGGACCCTCCATCTTCCCGTCCTTGAAGGTTCCTTTCCCCCTTAACTGACCGTTCTTG
>DASCNF010000188.1:0-10699 GCA_036011345.1 Rhodospirillales bacterium
AACAAAAAGTGGCGCTCGAATGGGATCCTCGGCGCGATGTGGATCAGCAACCCGGGGTCGGCCGCTAACACCAGTACCGATACGCTCAATTCGGTGCACGCCAACGTGATTTATGACCTGACCTCGAAGACGATGCTCGGCCTCGAGTACAGCTTTATCCGAGGCAAGAGCGAAGCAGGCCTCAACGGCGAAATCAGCCGCGTCCAGGCCATGGTACAGCACAGCTTCTGATCCCGTTTGCGGATCATCGCGGCTTTCGGGCCGGCCCCTCGGGGCCGGCCCGTTTCTTTTGCCGGATGGTTGGGCGCTTGACAGCGTCCGCGCGAGGACAACACCTGTCCGCCATGAACCGCCGTCGCCAGAGCGTTCTTGTCCTCGCCCTCGTGATCGCGGGCTGCGCCGGTCCGCCGCCGCCGCGACCCGTCACCCTCACCTACCCCTACGGGATAGAGGACAGCGCCCGCTTCGAGGGCCACGAGCGCCTCGCCCAGCGGATCGCCGGGAGCTACGTGCGGGTCCTCGTCTACGCCGACAGCGCCGAGGAGGGCATCGCCATCGTCAACGGCGCCAGCGGTGCCATCGTCGACGCACGGGGCTACGTGGTGACGCCGGCGCACATCGCCAAGAACATGCGCTTCAAGGCGCGGGTCACGACCATGGATGGGCGCCAGCGGCCGGCCACCATCGTCCACATCGCGCCCGGGCGCGAGCTGGCGCTGCTCAAGATCGATCCCTTTCCGGGAATGCAGGTGGCGCGCCTGGCGGACGCGCAAGACGTGCGCGCCGGCCGGCGCGTGGTCAGCATCGGCACCCCCAACAACAGGAAGGGGGTGGTCGCCTTCGGCATCGTCCTCAACCCGCGCCGTGGCCGGCGCATCGATTACGGGGAGTACGGCTACGACGACGCCATCGAGCTGCGCATGGAGGTCGAGCCCGGCCACTCGGGCGGGCCGGTCTTCGATACGGAAGGCCGGCTTATCGGCATCGTCGCCAGCTTCGGCCTCGGCGATACCCAGCGCGTTCCCTACGTCTCCACCATGATCGCCTACGCCGTGCCGGCGGCGGCCATCGCCGCCTATCTGGGCGAGGTTGGCAGGTGATCGGCGTAGGGGCGGGTTTGAAACCCGCCCCTACGTCACCCCGCGTCCTCGACGGTCAAATAATGGACGCTGAACAGGTCCTCGGCGTCCGTCCACGCCTTGACCGGGGTGAATCCGGCGCGCCGGGCCAGGGCGCGGAATTCGTCGACGCCGTACTTGTAGGAGTTTTCGGTGTGGATGGTTTCGCCGGCGCCGAACGCGAACGTCCGGCCGGCGACCTCGGCGGTCTGGGCGCGGGTGCTCACCAGATGCATCTCGATGCGGCCTTCACTGGCGTTGTAGAAGGCGTGATGACGGAAGGCGCCGAACTCGAAGGTGCCGCCCAGCTCCCTGTTGACGCGGGCCAGCAGGTTGAGGTTGAAGGCGGCGGTGACACCTTGGGCGTCGTTGTAGGCGGCGTTCAGGATCTTTTCGTCCTTCTTGAGATCGATGCCGATCAGCATGGCGCCGCCG
Source organism: Rhodospirillales bacterium (assembly GCA_036011345.1). GTDB lineage: Bacteria > Pseudomonadota > Alphaproteobacteria > Rhodospirillales > JASLQF01 > JASLQF01. The sequence continues at coordinate 1,554 of DASCNF010000188.1, forward strand.
GCACCGACCATCCCCGCCGCCGTGGCCAGGAAGGCGACGGACGCCTCCGGCGTGAAATTGCCGAGGCTGGAACCGGGGAAGAAGGCGACACGCCGGCCAGTGCCGCCGGTCCCCGCGTCCGGCACCTCGAAGGGCTGGGTGAAGTCGGCGCACACGGCGTGCACAGCGAGCCCCGGCAGGTCCTCGGCCAGGGCGGTGGTGGTTTCCAGCAGGTGTTCCCGTGAAATATCGACGGCCGTGTAGGCGGCCGGATCATCCAACGCATCAAGCACGATCCGCATCTTCTCGCTGGAGCCGGTACCGTACTCGATGAGGGAACACCCGGGTCCGGCCAGGGCGCCGAGCTGCGGCGCCAGATCGCGCAACAGGGCTGTCTCGGTGCGTGTCGGGTAGTACTCGGGGAGCCCGCAGATTTCCTGAAAGAGGTCCGAGCCGCACTCGTCGTAGAAGTACTTGCAGGGGATGTTCTTGGGCTCCTCGCCAAGCCCCCTCAGCACGTCGGACCGAAAGTCCTCGCTGTCGGGGGCGAGGTCGTCGAAGGAGGGGAGGGCCGTGGGGCGGGGCATGATGGATCCGGATACTACACGGCGCAGGTGCGGAAACCGGCCAACACGTCGCGGCGTTCGGGGCCGAAATAATTGCGGTAGGCGCCGCTGATCATGCGCCCCCGCGTGACCCAGCAGCCGCCCCTGAGGACCTTGGTGATCGCGAACAAGGGCTCAGAATACTCCTTGTAGGCGTCGGGCGAAAACTCAGGGTAGCCCCCGAAGGTATCGCCCGTCCACTCCCAGACGTTACCGATCATCTGGCGGCAACCGAAGGCGCTGTCGCCGAGGGGGCGGGCCGCCACGTCGATGCAGCCCATGGCGCGGCCGTCGAGGTTGGCGCGGTTCCCGTCCGGCTCCTCGTCTCCCCACGGATAGCGACGCTTGCCGGGCGCCAGCGCCGCGCCGCCGGGCGCCGGCTCGCCAAGTGCCGCGGCCTCCCATTCGGCCTCGCTCGGTAGCCGACGCCCGGCCCAGCGGCAGAAGGCATTGGCCTCGTACCAGTTGACGTGGATGAGCGGCTGGTGGGGGGCCAGGGGAAACGTTTCGGAGAAGCGCCGCATGCCCCAGGTGCCGGGGCCGTCCGCCACCCAGTAGACCGGGTGTTCGGCGCCCGCTTCCTGGCGCCACTTCCAGCCGTCGTCGTCCCAAAACTGATGCCGTCCGTAACCGCCATCGTCCACGAAGGCGGCGAACTCGGCGTTGGTGACCGGTGCGCGGGCGATGCGAAAGGGATGGAGGGTTATTTCATGGGCCCATTTCTCATTGTCGAACCAGAAAGGCGCGTCCTCGGTGGTGCCCAGCGTATAGGCGCCCTCCGGCACCTCTACGTCGCCGGGGAGCGCCCCGGCCCCGGCGTCGTCGCCAGGCCCCTCTTTGGCCACGGCGAAGTCGGGCTTCTCGTAGGCCAGGGTCTGGCGCGTCCAGGTGTAGGCCTCGGTGTGCATGTCCTCGTGGAAGGTGGTGAGTTGGTAAAGGTAGCTTTCCTCGGGGCTCGCCATGTCGCGTCCGGCGAAGCGTCCGAGCACCGCCTCGAGGACCTGCTCCATGTATTCGAGGATGCCGTCGAGGGATACCAGCGGCAGGTCCCAGCGCGTCTCATGGTGGATGGCGATGGAATCGTACAGGTCGTCGCCGTTGGCCAGGAAGGACGGGCGGTCGTCGAGGTTTCTTAGGATGAATTTCTCGTGAAACCACGCCGCGTGGCCGAATTCCCATACCGGGGGATTGACGATCGGCAACTTGGGGCCGATAAGCTGATCGCCGTCGAGTCCCCTGACCAGCTCCAGGGTGCGCGCGTGGGCGTCACGCATGATGGCGTCGAGGTGGGCGGTGGAGACGGGTCTTGTCATGGGTTTTCCCCGATGGAACCAGCGCCGTGAAGATTAGCCTGATTACCCCGGCCAAAAAACAGTCCCGTGCCGGCAACCGCACGACGGCCGTGCGCTGGGCCGCCATCCTGCGGCGCCTCGGCCACCGGGTCGCGGTCTCCGATGTTTACGACGGCGCCCCGGCCGACATGATGGTGGCACTGCACGCGTGGCGCAGCGCCGAGGCGGTCGAGCGCTTTTACGGGCTTTATCCGGATCGCCCCTTGGTCGTCGCGTTGACCGGCACGGACATCTACCGGTTCCAGAAGAGCCACCCCGGGATCACGGCGCGCTCCATGGAACTGGCCGATGCCCTGGTGTGCCTCCATGACCAGGTCTATCGGGACATCCCACGAGGCTTCCGCGCCAAGCTCCACGTCATCCACCAATCGGCGAAACCGCTGCCCAGGCGATCTGCGCCGGCGAAGCGGCACTTCGAGGTTTGCGTCATCGGCCACCTGAGGGAGGAAAAGGACCCCCTTCGCGCCGCCCTCGCGGCGCGCCGCTTGACCCTGACCTCGCGCATTCGCGTGATCCACGCCGGCAAGGCCATCGACCGCTCGTGGGTGCTGAGGGCCGAGGCCGAGATGGCCCGCAACGCGCGCTACCTCTGGCTGGGTGACGTTCCCGGATGGCGGGTGCGCCGCCTCATGGGCCGGTCGCGCCTGATGGTCATCAGCTCGCGCATGGAAGGGGGCGCCAACGTGGTCTCGGAAGCCATCGTCGCCGGGTTGCCGGTGATTGGCTCCGACATCGCGGGCAACGTCGGGCTTCTCGGCGAGGACTACCCCGGCACCTACCCGGTCGAGGACACCGACGCCCTGCGGCGCTTGTTGGAGCGCGCCGAATTCGAGCCGGGTTTCCTAGGGAAACTGAAAAGGCATTGCCGGGAGCGCCGCTTTCTATTTCGTCCTGGGGCCGAATTTGCGGCCTGGAAGGGGCTCGTCGCCCGTCTCACGAAACCAGGGTAATGGGTTCCAGGTGGTTGCTCTCGGGTTTCACGCGGCCGATGATGGCGGCCCGCGCGTAGCCCAGGCTCTTGAGCTCGGCGAGGCAATCCTCGACCTCGGCCTCGGGTACGCTGGCGAGCAGCCCGCCCGCTGTCTGCGGATCGAAGAGCAGGGGATAGAAGCGGTGCTCGGCGGCCCCATCCAGGTCGCGGATGGCGCGGTGCAGGCGCACGTTGGCCGGTTGCAAGGAGCTGAACACCCCGGCGCGCAGAGTGTCCTCGGCGCCGTCGAGGACAGGCAGGGCGTCGAGCTCGAGCTCCACGTCGACACCCGAGGGGCGTGTCATCTCGACGAGATGGCCGAGCAGTCCGAACCCGGTGACGTCGGTACATGCGGTGGCTTGCCGGGCGAACAGGCAGAGAGCCCCCTCCCGGTTCGATTGCACCATCGAGGACAGCGCCGCCTCGATCCAGCGGCCCTTGGCACCGCCGGTCATGTCGGCGGCGAAGAGGGTCCCGGTGCCGAGCGCCTTGGTCAGGATCAGGTGGTCGCCGGGGCGCATTCCGCTCTTGCGCAGAATGCGATCGTGGTTTGCTAGCCCATTGACGGAAAAACCCAATCCAAGCTCAACGCCCTCGCTGGTGTGGCCGCCGACGAGCGCCGTCCCCGACTCTTTCAATACTTTCTCGGCGCCCGCCATCATGGCGAACAGATCGGCCTCCACCTTGCCTTCGAGACCGTAGGGGACGGTGGCGATTGCCAATGCCGACTGCGGCTCGGCCCCCATGGCAAAGATATCGCCGAGGCTGTGGTTGGCGGCGAGCTGTCCGAACACGTAGGGATCGTCGATGAAGGCCCGGAAGTAATCCACCGTGTGCACCATGACCTTGCCGGCGGGCACCTCGACGACGGCGGCGTCGTCGGGTTCATGGAGGCCAATGATCACGTCGTCGCGCTGGGTCGGTTGGATGGGCGCCAGGGCGCGTCCGAGCACCGTGCTCCCCACCTTGGCGCCGCAGCCGCCGCAGCGCATGGCGATGGCGGAAATCTCCTTGATGGCGCTGGCATCGGCCAGTCCGGAGGCGATGTCGACCTCTTCGTCGGTCTCCATGTCGGGAAGTTCGCTGTACTTCCGCATGAACCGGCGGTCGATCCAATCCTTCCAGCGCCATACCCATCCTCCCTCCACCGTCCAGCCGGAGCGCGAGGCCACCGCGTTCTTGTCGCCGGTGCTGACGATAGTGAGAAACTCTTTCTGGGGCGCGAATGGTTTCAAAGGCCGGCCGACCAGCGCCCGGCGCAGGTTATCGGCGAGAGGGGGCCCCTGGCGCACGGCGAAGACGCCGGCCTTGGGTCGTGGGTGATCGAAGACGGTGGCAATGTCGCCGGCGGCGAAGACTTCCGGGTGCGAAGTGGACTGCAGGGTGTCCTTGAGCCGGATGAAACCCTCGGCGTCGACGTCGAGGCCGGTTTCCGCGAGCCACGAGGCGGCGCTAGCGGCGGTCATCCAGAAGATCTCGTCGAGGGGGAGGCGGCTGCCGTCGGCAAACAATACGTCACTGGCTTCCACTTCGGTCACGTCTCGGCCGGTGTGCACGACGACGCCGCGTTTGGCGAGGGTGCGGTGGAATTTCTCGCGGGCCGTACGGTTGAAGGCCGGCAGGATCATTTCCGCGTTCGATATCAAATGATATTCCAAATGGTTGGCATCGCGGCCCTGCTCGGCCAGCAAGTGCTTCAGCCGGTGCTGGATGGCGAGGGTCATTTCCACGCCGCCGGCGCCCGCCCCGACGACGCCGATACGCATCGGCTCGTGTTGGGCGAGGACACGCTCGCTGACGCCGATCCAGTAGTCGACGAACCGGGTGATGGGTTTTACGGGCATCACGTTTTCCGCCGCGCCGGGGACACCGGCTATCTTTGGATTCGAGCCGATGTTGATGGACAGCAGGTCATAGGGAACCGAGGGGCGGCTACCGCAAAGGACCTTCCCGGCGTCGAAATCGAGTCCCACGGCCTCGTCGTGGTAGAGGCGGGCGCCGGCGAACTGAGCGAGCGGCCGAAGATCGATATGGGCATCGTCGAAGCTGTAATGGCCGGAAATGTAGCCCGGCAGCATGCCCGAATACGGAGTGTGAACGTCACGCGCGATCACGGTTATGCGCACCCCAGACAGCGGCTTCATGCCGAATCGCTTGAGCACCGCGACATGGCTGTGCCCGCCGCCGACCAGCACCAGGTCCTTGACGGTGGGGGTTTGTCTGTTTTTCAACGTTTCCTCCGTGGGCCCGGGGCGGCGTCAGCCGGGGAAGGGCGACCCGGCGAGCCGATTGTTCCGTCTTGCCCGCCGCCTGTCAAACGGCCATCGCGTATCGTGCCTGGGCCAAACCGGCGGCCGGCCACCATACACACCTGAGCGCCGCATTCCAGACGCAAGAGGCCGCCGGCCGCTCTCAACACGGGAATTTGATTTAAAGCGGCGGAGGCCCGTCGGGGGCGCTTGTTCCGGGCAACGGAATTCACTAAGGTGCCGGCGGTGTACCGCGCCCTGCAACCGTCCTCAAACCCACAGGTTCCAATGTCGACAATCAAGTCCCTTTGCGTCTATTGCGGCTCGTCGAACGGCGCCGATCCCGTCTATCGCGAGGCCGCCGAACGCCTGGGGACCCTCATGGCCGAGCGCGGCATACGGCTGATCTACGGGGGTCGCCGGGTCGGGCTCATGGGTGCCGTCGCCCACGCCGTGATGGCGGGCGGCGGCGCGGCGACGGGGGTCATCCCCCGATTCATCGTCGAGCACGAAAAAAACAACCCGAGCGCCGGCGAACTGTCCATGGGGCTCGCCGGCCCGCAGGACAAGGGGGCCCGGGTGCAACCGAAGGCCGCCCCTCCGCTGCCGGAGTTCGACCTCACCGAGGTCATCGTCGTCGATAACATGCATGAGCGCAAGCGGCGCATGTTCGAGCTGGCGGACGGCTTCATCGCGCTTCCCGGCGGCTTGGGGACGCTCGAGGAGACCATCGAGGTGGTGACCTGGAAGAAGCTCAAGCTGCACTCCAAGCCGGTGGTGGTGATGAACATCGCCGGCTACTGGGAGCCCCTACGGGCGCTGGTCGAGCGTGCCGTGGCCAGCGGTTTTGCCCACCCCGCCAGCCTCGAGCTGTTTTCGCTGGTAGGGTCCGCCGATGAGGTGTTCACGTCTCTCGCCCGGGCCCCCGAACCCGCCGAAGAAGCCCTCGCCAGCCGCCTCTAGGACGGGCGTGGCTAGCCACCGCCGGACCGCTTGGAATAGAAACCTCTAAAGTGAATATGTCGGAGGGTTAAAGACATGCAACTCAACCGGTTCATGATCCGGCCATTCGTCGAGCAGGGCTTGCGCACCGAACTCGGCGACGGCGACACCACCGGCGGTTTCCTGGCCCAGGACCACGACCCGGTCCTTACCGGCCAGATTTACGCCAAGGCCGACGGCGTCGTGTGCGGCCTCCTTTTGTCCGACGAGGCGATCAAGCAGATCGAGTCCGAGGCCACGGTCGAGCATACCATCCTGGACGGCGATGCCATGGAGCCCGGCACCACACTCCTCAAGATCAAGGCCCACGCTTCGACCTTCTTCGCCGTCGAGCGCTGCGCCATCGACTGGATACAGCAGATGTCGGGGATTGCCACCAAAACACGGCGCTATTGCGACCTCGTGGCACACACAGGTGTCCGCGTCACCGACACGCGGAAGGGCTGGCCCATCAACCGCATGCTACAGAAATACGCCGTGCGCGTGGGCGGCGCCGCCAACCACATCTTCAGCCTCGACAACTGCATCCTGGTCAAGGACAACCACATCAAGCTAGCCGGCTCCATCTCGAAAGCGGTGGAGATTCTGCGCGCCCGCGCCCAGCACACCTTCAAGATCGAGGTCGAGTGCGAGACCTTCGATCAGGTGCGGGAAGCCCTCGACTGCGGCGTCGAGATTATCATGTTCGACAACATGGATTTGCCCGAGATCAAGGAAGGCCTGAAGCTGGTGGACGGGCGCGCCATGATCGAGGCATCCGGCGGCATCAACGAAGACACCATCGTGCCCATCGCCGAGAGCGGCGTCGACATCGTCTCCATCGGCGATTTGACGCACAGCGTCACCTCGGTCGACGTCAGCATGGACGTGCGTGACATCAAGCCGAGCGGCCAACGCGCCATCGAGCGGCTGCGCGCCGGCAAGTCGGCGCGCCAGGACGCCGCCCGATAGGGGCGGGTTTTAAACCAGCCCCTACGTGACACCCTGCCCCTACGCGCCGCGGCCGAGCATGGCGATGGCGTCAATCTCGATCAGCGCCTCTTCCTGCACAAAGCCGGCGATGCCGACGCACGTGCTCACCGGATAGGGTTCCAGGAAATAGCGGGCGCGCACCTCACTGACCTTGGCGTAAAGCTTGGTGTCGGTGATGAAAAGACCGAGGCGCACGATGTCCTGTAGGGTGCCGCCGGCGCCGTCCAGGATCTTCCCGATGTTCTCGAATATCTGCTCGGTCTGCTTGGTGATGTCGCGGGCGCCGACGAAGTTGCCGGATGGGTCTGACGCCGTGCAGCCAGCGACGAACAGCAGAAGGTCGCCTGAAACTCTGACGCCATAGGAGTAAGGACCGACGGGGCTGGCCAGGCCGGCGGGATTGATGCTTTGGCGGATCATGATCGAGCCTCCTCTTGATTGGGCAGGACGGGAATCGGGTCAGCCGCGCGCCTCATTGCGCGGCGCCGGGAATTTCTAGCACTAACAAGGAGCTGAAAAAGGTTGTCTTGACGTCGCATGCTTCGAGACGGCGCTTCACGCCTCCTCAGCATGGGGTTTAACCTCTTGATAATACGGATTTCTCATCCTGAGGAACAGCCCAAAGGGCTGCGTCTCGAAGGAAAAGGAATTGCAGGAAGCCCGGGTCCTGCCGCTATCCGACGAGGGGGGCGAGGGCGACGCGCGCTGCTTGCTCCGAGATGCGGTGGGCCTCCATGTTGGGCGCCACCTCTTTGAGGATGGTATCGATGTCGCCGATCTTGCGGAACCGCTTGAGTTTATCCTCATGGTGGTAGCCGAAGGCCTCGGCGACGATCTCGTAGACGCTCTTCACCTCGACGGGAGCGCGATGCTCCTGGGCGCCGAGCTCGCGCTGGCAGGAGTGATAGATCACCGCCATCATGTCGCACTTCTCCACCGCCGCCGCCGAGAAGAGCGCCTCCATGATCTCCTCGTGTTGCTCCTCGGTCATGTCGGTGCTGGTGCGGTGCGTACACAGCGGGCCCAGTTCCTCGAAACTCGGCAATTCGACGAGTTCGCCGCCGGGGATGGCGGCGAGGATGTCGGCGCACATGTCGCCGTGGCGGTCCTGGTGGTGGGACGGGCCCAGGTGGCGGTGCAGGCCGATGCGCTTCTCGAAGGGCTTCTCGAAGGGTGCGTCCTGAATGCGCGCGTGCAGGAATTCGTAGAACTGCACCATCTCAAAGGGCGGGTCCTGCGTCTTGGAGACGACGTGCTCGTAGGTGTAGTTGCAGTTGGGGCAGATGGTGACCACGTTGTTGGGATTGTAGCGTGCGATCTTGTCGGTCGAGGTCTCCGACACTTTTTCCGCCATGTGCATGTCGCCGTGGAGCGACTGGACGATGCTGCAGCAGTTGGCGGGGCCGCCGATGGTCACGAAGTCGATGTCCAGGGCCTTGAGCACATCGACGGTGGCCAGCACCAGGTGCGGCGTGCGCAGCGCGTTGCACCCGAGAAAGAGCACCGTGTCCTTGGGCTCGGGGTGGCGCGGCACGATGGTCAGCCAGGGAATCTCGTCGGGCATCAATTGCAGGGCGGCAATGACGTCGATGGCGCCGAAATAATCCTTGTAGGAGAACCTGGCGTCCCCATAGAGCTTGCGGTAGCCCTTCCAGACGGGCCCGGCATAGGCGTCGACGCGCGGGTTGTTGCCGGCGGTGTCCTGGGCCGTCTTTTCGATGCTGGTCGACGTCATCGCGGTGTCCCTTCCGGAATTTGTAAGATTTCTAAACCACCGGCGCGCCCACGAGCAAGTCCACCGGTACCATGTGGTTGTCCATGCCCAGTTCCCGCGGGCTTAGGCCCATGGCCAGCCCGACGAGTTGCGGCAGGTGCAGGATGGGCATGTCGAGGCGGACCTTGAGGTCGCGCTCCATCTCCTCCTGGAAGGTGTCGAGCACTGTGTGGCACAGCGGGCACGGCGTGACCAGGGCCTGGGCGCCGCCGTCCCTGGCCGAGCGCACGTGGCCTCCGGTGA
>DASCNF010000189.1:0-13516 GCA_036011345.1 Rhodospirillales bacterium
GCCCAGTTGCCAACCGCCTCGAGGTCGATGTTGACGAAGGCGGCCACGTAATCCCTGTCATGGCCAAAGGTGACGGCCTCCTTGACGAAGGGGAAGAACTTGAGCTTGTTCTCCAGGAACTTGGGCGCGAACATCGAGCCGTCGTTGAGCTTGCTGACGTCCTTGGCGCGGTCGATGATGCGCAGGTGGCCGTCGTCGTCGATGAAGCCGGCGTCGCCGGTATGCACCCAGCCGTCCTCGGTCTTGGTCGCCTTCGTCGCCTCCTCGTTCTTGTAATAGGCCATGAAGACGCCGGGACTGCGGAAAATCACTTCGCCGTTGTCGGCGATCTTGATTTCGACGTCGTTGGCGGGTGGACCCACGGTGTCCGGCTTGACCTCGCCGTCGGGCTGGATGGTGATGAATACGGAAGCCTCGGTCGAGCCGTAGAGCTGCTTGATGTTCATGCCCAGCGAGCGGAAGAAATCGAAGATGTCGGGCCCGATCGCCTCGCCCGCCGTATAGGCGAGGCGCACCCGCGAAAACCCGAGCACGTTCTTCAACGGCCCGTAAACCAGGACGCCGCCAATCCAATAAAGCACCCGGTCCTTGAGCGAGACGGGCTCGCCGTCCAGAATCGGGGCGCCGACCCGGGCGGCGACGGCCATGAAATAGTGGAACAGCTTCTGCTTTATGAGGGCCGCGTCCTCGATGCGGATCATCACCGTTGTGAGGATGTTCTCGAAGATGCGCGGCGGCGCGAAGAAATACGTGGGACCGAGTTCGCGCAGGTCCTGAAGCACGGTGTCGGGGCTTTCCGGGCAACTCACGCAGAACCCGCTGACGTAGGACTGGGCGAAGGAAAAGATATTGTCCCCGACCCAGGCCATGGGCATGTAGGCCAGGACTTCCTCGTCCTCGCGCAGGCCCTCGAACTCGATGGCGTTACGGGCCGAGATAATCAGGTTGTCGAAGCTCAGCATCACGCCCTTGGGTTTTCCCGTGGTGCCCGAGGTATAGAGCATGATGGCAAGGTCCTCGCCCTTTCCCCGGGCGATGCCGGCGGCGTAGAAATCGGGGTTGTCCTTGTCGAAGGTGCGGCCCCGTTCCTCGATCTCCTTGATGTCGTGCAGGAAGGGCTGGGTATAATTCCTGAGCCCGCGCGGGAACTTGTAAATGATGTGCTCGAGATTGGGGCAGCGGTCCTTGATCTCCAGGAGCTTGTCCACCTGTTCCTGGTCCTGGACGACGGCGAACCGCGCCTCGGCGTGTTCGAGCACGTACTGCATCTCTTCGGCCACGGAATCCTGGTACATGGGCACGGGCACCCCGCCGATGGCCTGCGCCGCCGTCATCGCCATGTAGAGCTCCGGGCGGTTGTCGCCGACGATGGCCAGCCGGTCGCCCACCTTGAAGCCGAGCGCCGCCAAGCCGCAAGCGAGGGCCTTGGTGTCTTCCGCCGCCTCGACCCACGTCCACGACTGCCAGATTCCGAAGTCCTTCTCGCGAAGGGCCGGCCGCGCCCCCCGAACCCGGGCGTTCTCGAGAAGCAATTTCGGAATGGTATCGAGGGCGGACGACCCCCCGGCCTGTTGGCCAGCCTCTCTTCTGGTCGCGTGCGAATCGTTCATCGGGTCTCCGTCGGCCCGCGGCGGGATCGCATAAGGCCTGTGGCCGGATCGCATAACAGGAGAAAAAACCGCGGCGGCGCGGCGGCGCCGGGTTTCCCGAAATCGACGCGAGCGCCCACCGCGGGCGCGCCTAGCCTCGGCCGGTCATCCGGTCTTCCCCCCCTGATCCCGCGCGCCGCCCTTTGTCCTTACTGTTGGCGGCCATCGGCATCTTCGCCGACGGGACGCCCCGAGGTTGATTCAACCGGGCAGCCACAGTGGGCTCTGGTACTCAATAAGGACTTGACGGTCAAGCGTCTAACACAAACGTGATAGACGCGGGCCCGACCACAGCACGCCCCCCGCACCGCATCCCGCCTAAACATGTGCTGCGCCATGGCCGGACGGGGCGTTAAAGTATATCGTGGGCTCCGCCAGCCATTGGTGCGTTGACGAATGAGGTTACCATTGCCCAGATTTGGCCAAGACACCCTGAACACCCGCCGCCCCTTGGAGGTCGCCGGCAAGACATTTGAGATTTACAGCCTCGAAGCCGCCGCCGCGGCCGGGCTCGGCGACCTGTCGCGTCTGCCCTTCAGCCTCAAGGTGCTGCTGGAGAACCTTCTGCGCTGGGAGGACGGGCACACGGTAAGCCTCGACGACGTGCGCGCCGTGGCGGAGTGGCTCGAGGATCGGCGCTCCGACTGCGAGATAACCTACCGCCCGGCGCGCGTCCTCATGCAGGATTTCACCGGCGTCCCCGCCGTCGTCGACCTCGCCGCCATGCGCGACGCTACGATTGCCCGGGGCGGCGACGCCATGGCCGTCAATCCGTTGACGCCGGTCGATCTGGTCATCGACCACTCGATCATGGTGGACGCTTTCGGCAACGGCGACGCCTTCCGCCAAAACGTCGACATGGAATTCCGGCGCAACCGGGAGCGCTATGAGTTCTTGCGTTGGGGCCAGGAGGCATTCGATAATTTTCGCGTGGTGCCGCCGGGTACCGGCATCTGCCACCAGGTGAACCTGGAATACCTCGCCCAAGTGGTTTGGACCTCCGACGAGGACGGCCCCACCGTCGCCTACCCCGATACCGTGGTCGGCACCGACAGCCACACCACCATGGTGAACGGCCTCGCCGTCCTCGGTTGGGGGGTCGGCGGCATCGAGGCGGAAGCCGCCATGCTGGGACAGCCCATTTCGATGCTGGTTCCCGAGGTTGTCGGCGTGCGCATGAGCGGCGGGCTAAAGGAGGGCACCACCGCCACCGACCTGGTCCTCACCGTGGTGCAGATTCTCCGTGAGAAGGGCGTCGTCGGCAAGTTCGTCGAGTTTTTCGGCGATGGGCTCGACCACCTGTCGCTGGCCGATCAGGCAACCATCGCCAACATGGCGCCCGAGTACGGGGCGACCTGCGGCATCTTCCCGGTCGACCAGTCGACCCTCGATTACCTGGCCTTTACAGGGCGCGACGCGGAGCGTGTCGCTCTCGTCGAGGCCTACGCCAAGGCCCAGGGCATGTGGCGCGACGCGACGACGCCGGAGCCCGCATTCACCGACGTCGTGGAACTCGATCTGGCCACGGTCGAGCCGTCCCTGGCCGGACCCAAACGGCCCCAGGACCGCATTGCGCTGAGCCGCTCGGCGGCCACCTTCGAGGACGGTTTCGAGGCCTTGTCGGGGCGCGGCGAGCAGCGCCGCGTCGAAGTGGCGGGCGCCGACCACGTGCTTTCCGACGGCGACGTGGTGATCGCCGCCATCACCAGCTGCACCAACACCTCGAACCCGTCCGTGCTGGTCGCCGCCGGGTTGCTGGCGCGTAACGCGCGCGCCCGCGGGCTTTCCGTCAAGCCCTGGGTCAAGACCTCGTTCGCGCCGGGCTCGCAGGTGGTTACCGACTATATGGAAGCCGGGGGGCTGCAGGCCGATCTCGACGCGCTGGGCTACAATCTCGTCGGCTACGGCTGCGGCACCTGCATCGGCAACTCCGGGCCCTTGCCCGAGCCCATCAATCGGGCCATCGAGGAAGGCGATCTGACGGTCGCCGCCGTGCTGTCGGGCAACCGCAACTTCGAGGGGCGCATCCATCCTCTGACCAAGGCCAACTATCTGGCCTCGCCGCCCCTGGTGGTGGCCTATGCGCTGGCCGGCTCCGTGAAGGTCGATCTCCTCAAGGACCCCATCGCCGACGGCGTCGACGGCGCGCCGGTCCACCTAGCCGACATCTGGCCGAGCAACGCCGACATCGGTGCCGTCATGGACCAGGTGCTGTCGGCGGAGATGTTCCGCGCCCGCTACGCCGACGTCTTCCGGGGCGACGCGGCGTGGCAGGCTATCGAAACCGCGGGCCAGCGTACTTACGGATGGGTCGAGGACAGCACCTACGTCCGCCATCCGCCCTACTTCGCCACGAGTGACGACGATGACAGCGGCGGTGCGGCAGTGGGGGATGTGCGGGGCGCCCGGGTACTGGCGCTGCTCGGCGATTCGGTGACCACCGACCATATCTCGCCGGCCGGCCCCATCCAGGAAGAGGGTCCGGCGGGCGCCTATTTGATCGACCACGGCGTGGTGCCGTCGGACTTCAATTCCTTTGGCTCGCGACGCGGCAATCACGAGGTCATGATGCGCGGCACCTTCGCTAATATCCGCATCCGCAACGAGATGGCTCCCGGCACCGAGGGCGGCGTCACCAGGTACCTGCCCGGCGGCGAGGTCATGGCCATCTACGACGCCGCCATGAACTATCAGGCCGAAAGGGTGCCGTTGGTGGTGGTGGCGGGCAAGGAGTACGGCACCGGCTCGTCGCGCGATTGGGCGGCCAAGGGCACCAGGCTCCTTGGTGTGAGGGCGGTGATCGTCGAAAGTTTCGAGCGCATCCACCGTTCCAACCTGGTCGGCATGGGCGTGCTGCCTCTGCAGTTCAAGGACGGCGCTGGCCGCAAGTCCCTCCAACTCGATGGTTCGGAAATCTTCGATATCACGGGCATCGAGGACGGCATCACGCCGCTCATGGACGTGGCCTGCCGCATTACCCGCACCGACGGCGGTAGCGAGGACATGGCGCTTCTCTGTCGCATCGATACCGTCGACGAAGTGCAATATTTCCAGAGCGGCGGCATCCTCCAGTACGTGCTCGGCAATCTGACAGGCGCCTAGGGTCTTATCGCCCTGGATCGAAACGATCGCATTCCAAGCGGGCCGCTCACGTCCCCATCACCGGCATTTGATTGGCCGGTCGGGTCACGATGGCCTATCCCTTGGCCATGGCCAAGGCACTGAAGTCCTTCCTGTTCGCCACCGCCCTTGTGCTGATGACGCTTCTGGCTGTGGCGCAGGAGCGCCCGCTGACGATGGTCGAGCTTTACACTTCACAGGGTTGTTCCTCGTGTCCGCCGGCCGATGCTTTCCTTGGCGAGTTGGCCGACCGCGAGGGCGTACTCGCCCTCTCCTTCCACGTCGATTGCTGGGACCACATCGCCTGGAAGGACCCTTACGCCAACCGCGCCCATTCCGACCGCCAACGTCGTTACACCTGGCACTTCGGCCGCCGCTACATTTACACGCCGCAAATGGTGATCCACGGGATCGCCGAAGAGCTAGGCTCCGACCGCTCCAAGGTTCTAAGGCGCATCGACGAAACGGCCAAGCTGAAGCGCATTCCTGTACGGCTCGGCCACGGCGCCGACCGTAGCACCATCACGATTTCCGTGCCGCAAGAGGCCACAAATGACGATGTCGAAGTTTTCATGGTGTGGCTGGTCGTCTACAACCGCAGCCACGAGACGGTGATCAAGCGCGGCGAGAACCGGGGCCGTACCATCCGCAATTTCAATATGGTGAGGGGACTGCGCAGGGTCGCCACGTAGCGCGGCGCGACCCTGGAGGCCGAGGCCAGCTTGTCGGACTTCGCGGGGGCCAGCGGCGACGCTTGCGCGGTGCTGCTGCAGTCGCGCCGCTCCGGACGCATCGTGGGTGCCGCCCGCCTCGCCCTCGACCAACCCCAGTGAGTCTGGCTCTTAAACAGCCAGCCCCTTCTCGATCATCGCCGACAGGCGCCGGGAAAAGGCGACCGGGTCCGGCGGCTGCTCACCCTCGACGATGCGCGCCTGGTCGAGGAGCAGCCACGCCGCGTCAGCCAGCGCCTCGACGTCCTTGCCGTCTTTGTCATCTGTGGAAAGTCCCGCCAGGCGCGCGATCAGCGGGTGTTCCGGGTTCACTTCCAGGACGCGCGGCGTCGGTGCGGCGGCGCCAAGGTGCTGGTGGCGCTTCAGGAGGCGCTCCAGGTTCATGTCCATGTCGCCCTCGTCGGCGACCAGGCACACGGGGCTGTCGGTAAGCCGGTCGGACCGGCGCACGTCCTTCACCGCGTCGCCGAGAGACTGCTTGAAGGCGGCGATCAGCTGCTCGATGCCGGGCATTCCCTTCTTTGCCTTGCCGGCGCCGTCGGCCTTGGCGTCCTTCGCGGCGTCGCCGCCGTCCGCGTCGAAACCGTCGAGATCGGCGGCGGCGCGCGTCACCGAACTGAACTTTTTTTCGCGAAAGGCGCCGACCGCCGGCACCCAGAACTCGTCGACGGGATCGGCGAGCAGCAAAACCTCAAGGTGGCGCGCCTTGAAACCTTCGATCTGCGGGCTGCGGCGCAGGGTTCCGAGGTCTTCGCCAGCCATGTAGTAGATGGCCTCCTGGCCCTCTTTCATGCGCTCGACATAGGTATCGAGGCTGATCAAGCCGTCGGCCGCGGTGGAATGGAAGCGGCTGAGCGCCAGGAGGGCGTCGCGGTTCTCCGTGTCCTCGTAGATGCCCTCCTTGAGGACGGCGCCGAAGTTGTCCCAGAAAGCGGTATAGTCATCGGCTTTTTTCGTCGCCTTTTTTTTGAGCTCGCCGAGTAGCCTCTTCACCAGCCCCTTGCGGATCTTGGCGAGCTTGGGATCGTGTTGAAGAAGCTCGCGGCTGATGTTGAGCGACAGGTCCTCGGAATCGACGATGCCGCGCAAGAATCTCAGATAAGGGGGTACCAGCCCCTCGCAATCGTCGGTGATGAACACCCGTTTCACGTAAAGCTTCACGTGCGGTTTGCGTTGCGGATCGAACAAGTCCAAGGGCGGGCTCGAGGGCACGAACAAAAGATTGGTGTAGCTGAGCACCCCCTCGACGGCATTGTGCAGTGTCATCCACGGGTCGTCGAATGTGTGGCCGGCGTGGTGGTAGAATTCCCGGTACTGGTCCTCTGTGATGTCGCCCTTGGGACGGGTCCACAGCGCCGAGGCCGTGTTCAGGGTTTCCTTCTTGTCGGCGCTCTTGAGCACGATGGGGATGGCGACATGGTCGGAATAGGCCTTGACGATGGTGCGCAGTCGCGCCCCCTCCAGGAACTCGCTTTCGCCCTTGGCTAGATGGACGGTCACGCTTGTGCCCGGGGAAGGGCGTTCCGCCTCCTCGATGGTGAAATCCCCCTTGCCGTCGGAGGACCACAGCCACGCCGCGTCCTCGCCGGCCCGGCGGGTCAGCACGTCCACCTTCTTGGCGACCATGAAGGCGGAATAGAAGCCGACCCCGAACTGGCCGATCAGCGCCATGTCGTCATCGGCGTCGCCGGAAAGCCGCTCGACGAACGTCTGGGTGCCGGAGCGCGCGATGGTCCCGAGGTTCTCGGTCAGGTCCTCGCGGCTCATGCCGATACCGTTGTCGGCGATGGTCAAGGCCCGCCCCTTGGCGTTCACCGAGAGCGTGATCTCGAAGTCGCCCGACCCTGCCTTCAACTCGGGCTCGGTGAGAACCGCGTAGCGCAGCCGGTCGCAGGCGTCGGAGGCATTGGAAATCAGCTCGCGCAAGAAGATTTCCTTGTGGCTGTAGAGAGAGTGGGCGACGATATCCAGAAGTTTGCCCACTTCCGCCTGAAACTCGAATTTTTCTTTGGCCATGGCTGTTTACGGTGCTCCTTCGACGGTCCGCGGAAGGCGGCCATTTTACGCGCATTGATATGTGCCAATGCAGCCACCGGCGCAAGCCTTTAGCGTCGAATTTTGCGGCCATCGGACTAACCTTCAGGAGGCCATTGCGTGCAAGTCCCGTTGCGCATCTCGTTTCACGGCGTTGACGCCTCCGAGGCCGTGGAAGCGCGAATCGGCAAATTGGTCGACAATCTAGAGCTGTCATACGACCGCATCACCAGCTGCCACGTCGCGGTCGAGGCGCCCCACAAACACAAGACCAAGGGTCGGATTTACAACGTCCGCATCCATCTGGTGCTTCCCAACCACGACCTGATGGTGGGGCGCGAGCCCGGCCGGAGACAAGCGCACGAAGATGTCTACGTGGCCATCAGCGACAGCTTCCGTACCGCCCGGCGGCGGTTGCGAGATTACGCGCGCCGTCAGCGCCGCGAGTGACGCCCAAGCCCGGCCGCTTGACGAACGGCGGCCTGCTTCGCAAGCTGGCACCCGGAGTGGCGACAGCAGGTGGCGTCGTGGCTAAACCGGGACCGGCAGACGACGAATTTGCTGAGGCGCGCCGGCGCCTCATCGACCAAATCGAGGCCGAGGCCCTGGACACCCGATTGTGGACGGGGCGGGCGCGGTTTTCGGAGCGAGTAATGGCGGCTATGGCGCGGGTGCCGCGCCATGCCTTCGTGCCGCCGGGAGAAGTTTCCGTGGCCTACGTCAACCGACCGCTCGCCATCGGCCACGGGCAGACCATCTCGCAGCCCTACATCGTGGCGGTAATGACCGACCTCCTCGATCTCGCTGCCACCGACCGCATCCTCGAGATCGGCTCCGGGTGCGGCTATCAGACGGCGGTACTGGCCGAGGTGGCGGGACGGGTCTACAGCATCGAGGTCATCAAGGACCTGGCCACCGCGGCGCGCCGGCGCCTCGCCGAGCTGGGCTACACCAACGTCGAGGTGCGTGCCGGCGACGGCTTCCAGGGCTGGCCCGAGGAGGCGCCCTTCGACGCCGTCATGGTCACCGCCGCGGCGGCGCGCCTTCCCGGCGTCCTCGTCGATCAGCTCAAGGCCAGAGGACGCATGGTCGTTCCCGTCGGCCGGCCGCGCGCAACCCAGATCCTGATGCTTGGCGTCAAGCAGGCGGACGGCACGCTGAAAACCCGCAAGACCCTGCCCGTCGCCTTCGTGCCCATGGTCAAGGGCGCCGGAAATTAGCCCTGAGGGCGGGGTCGCGCAAGCCCGGCCCCCCTTGCAATCGGCCACCCGAGGGGCGATCCTCGGGTCATGCAGATCACCACGTCACGGGCCTGCGTGCGCACCGTTCTCGGCCCCACCAACACCGGCAAGACCCATCTCGCCATGGAGCGCATGCTCGGGCACGCCAGCGGCATCATCGGATTTCCGCTGCGCCTCCTGGCCCGCGAGAACTATGAGCGCGCCGTCGCCATCAAGGGCAAGGGCCGCGTCGCGCTGATTACCGGAGAGGAGAAGATCATGCCGGCGGGGGCGCGCTACTTCGTGTGCACGGTCGAATCCATGCCGGTCAGGCGGCGCGCCGCCTTCCTCGCCGTCGACGAGATCCAGATGTGTGCTGACGCCGAACGCGGCCACGTGTTCACCGATCGCCTGCTCAAGGCGCGCGGCGAGGAAGAGACCATGTTTCTGGGCGCCGCCACCATGAAGCACCGCCTGCGCCAATTGGTGCCCGACATCGAATTCATGGAACGTCCGCGCTTGTCCACCCTGGCTTACGCCGGCAGCCGCAAGATCACCCGCCTGCCGCCGCGCAGCGCCGTGGTCGCCTTCTCGGCCGCCGAGGTCTACGCCATCGCCGAACTCATGCGCCGCCAGCGCGGCGGCGCGGCGGTGGTGATGGGGGCGTTGAGCCCGCGCACGCGTAACGCCCAGGTCGCCATGTATCAGGCCGGCGAGGTCGATTACCTGGTGGCCACCGACGCCATCGGCATGGGCCTCAACCTGCAACTCGACCACGTCGCCTTCGCCGAGAAGCGCAAGTTTGACGGCCGCGCACCGCGCGACCTGACGGCGGCCGAGCTGGCGCAGGTCGCCGGACGCGCCGGGCGCCACATGAACGACGGCACCTTCGGCACGACGGGCGAGGTCGAACCTTTCGACCCGGAAATCGTGGCGCGCATCGAGAACCATGACTTCGAGCCCCTGCGCACCCTTATGTGGCGCAACTCGGACCTCGATTTCGCCTCGATCGAGGCGCTTCTGGCCAGCCTGGCGGCGCCACCCCCGACGCCCGGTCTCGCCAGGGTCGGAGAGGCCGGCGACGCGCGCCTCCTCGCCGTCCTCGCCGGCGAGCCGGACATCGTGCGCCTCGCCGGGGGCGCCGACGCCGTGGCGCTGTTGTGGGAAGTGTGCCGCATCCCCGACTTCCACAAGGGAATGAGCTACTCCCACTTCCATCTCCTGGGGCGCGTCTACCGCTACCTGATGGGGGCCGCCGCCACCCTGCCCACCGACTGGGTGGCCCAGAACGTGGCGCGCGGCGAAAGCACCGACGGCGACATCGAAACCCTGATCCAGCGCATCGCCAACGTGCGCACCTGGACCTACGTCTCGTTCCACAGCGATTGGGTCGAGGACGCGGCCCACTGGCAGGAGAGGACGCGCGCCATCGAGGACCGGCTGTCGGACGCGCTGCACGCGCGTCTCACCCAGCGCTTCGTCGACCGCCGCACGGCCCGGCTGGTACGCCGCCGGGGCGAACGGGAAACCCTGGCAGTGGCGGTCGGCTCTGGAGGCGAGGTCCACGTCGAGGACCACTTCGTGGGCGCCCTCGAAGGTTTCCACTTCATTCCCGACGTCACCGAGCCCGAC
Source organism: Rhodospirillales bacterium (assembly GCA_036011345.1). Classification (GTDB taxonomy): domain Bacteria; phylum Pseudomonadota; class Alphaproteobacteria; order Rhodospirillales; family JASLQF01; genus JASLQF01. The sequence goes on from DASCNF010000189.1 coordinate 10,387, forward strand.
GGCAGCGGCCGCGGCAGCGCCGCCAGGATCGTGATCAACGCCGCCGAGCGGGCGCTGGCCGGCGAGATCGCCGGACGCCTGCGGCGCCTCGAGACGGACGGCGACGACGCCTTCGCGCTGGCCTCTCAAGGGATTCTTTCCTGGCGTGGCGCCGAGGTGGGCCGGCTCGCCCCCGGACGCGTTGTGCTGGAGCCCCGGGTCGAGCCTACCGCAAGCGGCCTCCTGGCGCCGGAGCAGCGCCAGCGCTTGTGCCGCCGCCTGACGTGGTGGCTGGAAAGCGCCATCGAGGCGCGCCTCGGGCCGCTTGTGGAGGCGCGAAGAGCGAGCCTTTCCGGGCCGGCGCGCGGCATCGTCTTCCAGCTTGGCGAGGGGCTTGGCTCCGTGCCGCGCTGCCGCGTCGAAAGCCAGATCGCGGCCCTCGGTCGCGCCGAACGCAAAGCGCTCAGGGAGTTGGGCATCCGTCTGGGCCGCCACACGGTGTTCATGCCCGCTCTTGTCAAGCCGGCGGCAATCGACATGCGCGCCCTTTTGTGGGCGGCCCACGCCGGCGTTGGTGCCGTGCCGCCGCCACCGGGCCGGGTGTCGCTACCGGCCGAGGGCGGTATGCCCGGAGAGTTTTACGAGGCTGCCGGCTACCGCGTCCTGGGGCCGCTGGCGCTGCGCGTCGACATGGTGGAACGCTTGGCGGCACGCGCCTGGGCGCTGTCGCGTACCGGCCCGTTCGCTGCCGGTCCCGAACTCTTGTCCCTAGCCGGGTGCGGGAGCGGCGAGATGGTGGATATCCTCGCCGCCCTTGGCTACCGCGGCATCGGCCCCGACGACGCCATGACCTACGTGCGGGCGCCCCGACGCAAGGCCAGGGCCGCGCCGAGCGGAGCAGCGGCGGCCCGCCACAAGGCGGACTCGCCCTTCGCCAAGCTGCGCGACCTTGCCGTCTCGCGATGACGGGAGACACTCGGCGCCTCGACAAGTGGTTGTGGTTCGCGCGGTTCTTCAAGAGCCGCTCCCTGGCCACCCGATTCTGCGCAGAGGGCCGGCTTAGGATCAACGGCAAGCCGGTGAGCAAACCCCATTACGCGCTGAAGACGGGCGACGTGCTGACATTCCCGCTCGGCCCCCACGTGCGGATCATCCAGGTCGCCGCCCTCGGTCAGCGCCGCGGCCCGGCCCCCGAGGCACGCACGCTGTACGAGGATCTGGACCAGCCGAGACCGCAGCGCGCCGATACGGCGAAGGCGGCCGCCTCGGGAAGCCGGGTGCGCGGCGCCGGGCGCCCCACCAAGGCCGAGCGCCGCGCCCTCGACAGGCTGCGCGAGCCGGAGTAGGGCGGGCGGAGTCAGCCTTTGGCGAACACCACCGACAGGTTGTTGGCCGGCATCTCGACGGTCTCGGCGAACGCCAAGCCGTGGACCGCCGCCAAGGCGGCCACGTCGCCAAGGTCGCGCACGCCCCAACTCGGGTCGCGGCGCCTCAGCGATTCGTCGAAGGCGGCATTGTTCGGCGCCGTATGGCGTCCGCCCTCCTTGAACGCGCCGTAAAGATAAAGGACGCCGCCGGCGGGAAGGATATTGCCGGCGCCCTTCATCAGGCCCGCGCAGGCGTCCCAGGGCGCGATGTGGATCATGTTGATACAGACGACGGCATTTGCGGCCACCGCCGCCGACCACGCTCCGGTGTGCGTGTTGAGATCGAGGGGCGGCCTCAGGTTGGCGACCGCCATCTGCGCCGCCCAGGCGGCGATGCTGTTGCGGTGCTAAGGCTTCGGGTCGCTCGGTTGCCAGACCAGGCGGGACAAGCGCTCAGCGAAGTAGGCGGCGGGCTCGCCGCTGCCGCTAGCCACCTTGAGCACGGTGCCCGAAGCTGGAAGCACGCGCTCAAGCACCGCGAGGATGGCATCGCGGTTGCGAGCCGTGGCCGGAAAACCCAACGGGGTTGGTGGCGACGTATCCATGGTTGCCGAGACTTAGGCCGCGTCTCTATGTCCGGGTAAGAAAAAAGAAGCGCCTGTTTCGTGCCGTTATTGGGTTGTTCGCGCCGGTGGCGGTGTGCTACGCAAAGCCATGATCGAAAGGATCAAGGCATTGCTGCTCGACGGTGGCGGGGAAGGCTCGCCGGGCGGCGAGATCGTCCGAGAGGACGACGCCCGGGTAGCGGCCGCCGCATTGCTGGTCGAGGCGGCGTGCACGGACGGCACCGTCGACGACAGCGAACGCCACACCATCGCCCAACTCCTGCGCTCGAGCTTCGGGCTCGAAGCGGAGGACGCGGTGGAACTCATCGAGATCGCCACGCGGGCGGTCAAGGAAACCAACCAGCTTTACGCCTTTACCCGGATCATCAACGACCGCTATTCCCATGAAGAGAGGGTCGGTATTATCGAGATGTTGTGGGAGGTGGCTTACGCGGATGGCCATCTGCATCACTACGAATCGAATCTGGTGCGCCGCGTCTCGGGGCTCATTCACGTGCCCGACCGGGAAAGCGGCGAAGCACACAAACGGGTATTGGCGCGCGTCGATCTCGCCGTGGCCGCCTCTTCTTGAGATTGACCTCACCCCCCCGGCAAACTAAAACCCCAGGCAAATCAAGAACGGCGAGAAACGGAGAAAACCATGACCTACATCGTCACCGAGCCCTGCATCAAGTGCAAGTTGCAGGATTGCGTCGAGGTGTGCCCCGTCGATTGTTTCTACGAGGGCGAAAACATGCTCGTCATCCACCCCGACGAATGCATCGATTGCGGTGTGTGCGAGCCCGAATGCCCGGTCGAGGCCATCGTTCCCGATACCGAGCCGAACCTTGAAAAATGGCTGCAGATCAACACCGAGTACTCGGAAAAATGGCCCAACATCATGCGCATGGGCGAGCCCCCCGCCGACGCCGACGAGTGGCGCGACGTCAAAGACAAGCTGCAGCATTTCAGCTCCGAACCCGGACAAGGAACGTAACGGGATCGCAACGACCGCGTTCCTCCCCATGGTTTCCCGGCCCCGTTAACGATCTTCGTTAACGGGGGGTGTATTCTACATTAGAAATATGTTACATTACGCGGGCCGGTCATCCGTGGCCGGCTTTAGATTGTGTGGGCCGGCACCTTGCCGCGCGTACTCGGAACGAGGAAAATCGACAC
>DASCNF010000190.1:0-4594 GCA_036011345.1 Rhodospirillales bacterium
GGACAGCATCGCTGATGCCGCCGAGGCCGGTTTCGAGACCTTTTTCATCGAGGACGTATGCCGCGATATAGACATGACGGGATCGAAGGCCGCGACGCACCACACCATGCGCGACAGGGGCATCACCATCGTCACTTCCGAAGCGACGCTCGGGCCCGCTTAGGCCGCCAAGCGGAATTCCTATCCGGCCCGCGGACGAATCGGTTGCCGCCACCAAACCACGGCACCGGGGGGATGAGCGGCGGGCCGGGCAAAGGGGGGACTGTCCCGTGAGCGATTCCCCACCACGCGACCCGACGGACCCGGCCCAGGAAGCGGCCCCGAAGCCCTCGCTCATCGGCGAGAACTTGCTCGTGCGGGGGACCCTGGAGAGCAGCGGCGCCGTTCATATTGACGGAACTGTCGACGGCGATGTCCAAGCCGCCAGCATCGTCGTCAACGAGAAGGGCGCCGTGACGGGCAACATGGTCGCCGACGCCATCGGCGTGCACGGGTTCGTGCGCGGAAACATCGAGGCCCGAATCGTCGAATTGGAAGCGACGGCGCACGTCATCGGGGATACCACGCACCAGGTCTTGCGCGTCGAGAGAGGCGCTTGCCTGGACGGCAATTACAGAAATATTGGCAAGCCCCGGGAGGGGCCGATGGGTCTCACCTCGGAGGGGGCGCCATTGCGCCAAGCGCGGCGAGAAAAATAGAGCGGGTCCCTCGGGGTCGAAACTCACAAGGCTCAATACAACCCCAGATCATGCGGCTTGCGCATGGTCGCTTGGCCCAGATCGGCGAGCTTGAGCACCGGCATGTGACGGAAGCCCTCCCTGTTCATGGTGTGCAGGATCCCGTAAGGGCTGTCATCCATATCGCAGGTGATGGGATCGCGCGTCATCAAGGCATCGACCTTCATTCCGAATATCTGCGCACCCCCGTCGGCGACGGCGCCGACCAGATCCCTCTCCGAGAGCACGCTGACCACCTCGCCCTCGCCCTTGCATACCACCAGCAAGCCGATTTTGTACTTCTTCAACCGCTGCACCGTGGCCGGCACTAGCGTTTCCGGCGTGGTGGTGACGACCTAGCGGCCCTTGTCCGATAAAACCTTGGCCATGCCCATTAGATTTTCTCCTCACTCCCCGTCTTTTGGACCTAAAGATACCGCCAATTTCCGTCGCGGCGCTTCCCCGTCGCCACAAGGCTAACGAGCCTTCCAAGCGGAGGCACGGGCACCTCCCCAGCGACGCGCCCATGGCGATTTACCGGCGCTATCAAATTCCTCTACTGTGGGGGTTCAACTTGGAAAGGACGCACGTTATGAAGTTCGGTGTCACCATGTTCCCGACCGATTACACCATCTCGCCGGCCGAACTGGCGGTGGCGGCGGAGGAACGGGATTTCGAATCCATGTGGTTCCCCGAACACTCGCACATCCCCCTCTCCCGCCAGTCGCCCTTTCCCGGTGGCGGCGATCTGCCTAAGCAGTACTACGACTGCATGGACCCCTTGGTGGGGCTGGCGTCGGCTGCCGCGGTGACCAAGTCCCTCAAGCTGTGCACCGGCATCTGCCTTATCATCCAGCGCGATCATTTCCAATTGGCCAAGGAAATCTCCACCCTGGACCGCGTCTCTGGCGGACGGGCGGTGATGGGCATCGGTGGCGGCTGGAACGCCGAGGAGATGGCCGACCACGGCACCGACTTCAAGACCCGCTTCCAACTCATGCGCGAGCGCGTCGCCGCCCTCAAGGTAATCTGGACGCAAGAGAAAGCCGAGTACCACGGTGAATTCGTCGACTTCGAGTTGATGGCCACCGAACCCAAGCCGGTACAGAAGCCACACCCGCCGATTATCGTCGCCGGCGGGTTTCCCCAAGCCGCCAAGCGCGCCATCGAATACGGCGACGGTTGGTTGCCCATCGACGGGCACAAGCTCAACGTCATCGAAGTGCTGCCCCGCTTCCGCGAAATGGCCACCGAGGCCGGCCGCGACGCGGATGCGCTCGGCGTCTCCCTCTTCGGCGTCGCCGGCGACATAGCCGAAGAAAGGCAATTGGCGCGCTACCGCGACGCCGGGATCGAGCGCGTCATCTTCCGCTTGCCGTCGCAGGGCCGGGACGCGATCCTGCCGTTGCTCGACCAGTTCGCCGCCCAGGCGCCGGCGACCGCCGCGTAAGGACGGCTGGCTGCGCCCGGCGGTCAATCGGCGCCGGCAACGGTCACGCCATGTGCGGACGTTACACTCAGTTGATGCCTTGGTCGGAGCTGGTCGAGCTCTACCGCCTAACGGCGGGTGCGGCGCCGGCCCCCAACCTGCCGCCGCGCTACAACATCTGCCCCACCCAGCAGGTGCCGGTGGTACGCGCCGACGCCGGAGGCAGAGCCGGACGCGAGCTCGTCATGATGCGCTGGGGTCTGGTGCCCTCCTGGTCCAAGGACGCGGCAATCGGGTCGCGCCTGATCAACACCCGCGCCGAGACCGTGGCCGAGAAGCCGTCCTTCCGAAGCGCCTACAGGTCCCGGCGCTGCCTGATTCCGGCGGACGGCTATTATGAATGGCGCAAGCAAGGAGACGGCCCCAAGCAACCCTACCTAATCACGCTCGCCGGCGGCGCCTCCTTTGCCTTCGCGGGCCTGTGGGAACGCTGGGAGAAGGCGCCCGACGGCAAGGCGCTGCAGACGTGCACAATCATCACGACTGCCGCCAACACGTTCCTGCGTCCCATCCACCACCGCATGCCGGTGATCCTCGACGCCACCGGGCGCGACGCTTGGCTCGGCGCCGCGACGCCGCCGGACACCGTGTCCATCTTGCTCGCCCCCTACGGTGGCGTCATGGAGGCGCAAGCCATCGGCACCCGCGTCAACAACCCCCGCAACGACGATGCCGCCTGCATCGAGCCGCCGGGCCCCACCGCCTGAGGGCGCCGTCGCGGCCGCCTTGCAACCACCTTATTGGGGCGCCGGGCGGCGCGCCACGGTGGTCAGATAGATCCCGATCACCGCCAAGACGGCGCCCGCCGCATGGTAGACATGGACCACCTCGCCCAGCAGGAGAACGGCGAGGCCGACGGTGAATACCGGGATCAGGTAGTTGAACAGGCCCGCCTTGTTTGCGCCGATTTGTGCCACTCCCCGGTTCCAGCAGATGTAGGCGAGGACCGACGGAAAGAGCCCGATATAGGCCAGTGTGAGGAAGTTGGGCACGTTCAGGGCGAAGCCGCCGAGGGCCGCCACCTCCCAGGCGTAGAAGGGAAAAAGCAGGACGGCGCCGATGACGCTGAGGACCAGCAGGAAAACCATTGGCGGCAGCCCCGGCGGCAATCGCTTGAGGAGCACCGAGTAGACCGCCCACACCAACACTGCTCCCAGCATGTAGAGATCGCCCGGCGTGAAACGAAGCCCCAACAGCACTGCCAAATCGGCCCGCGAGATGATGATGAGCACGCCGGCAAGCGAGACCGAGACTCCTATGGATTGGCGCGTCGTCACCAACTCGCGGTCGATGAGAAAAGAGGCCATGGGTATGATGATCGGCGCCATAGCGTTGATCAGGCCCACGTTGACGGCCGTCGTCTTGTTCAGCGCCAAGTACAAGAATCCGTGGTTGATGGACATGCCGAGGGCCGCCAGTAGCGCCAGCAATGGCCAGTGACGGCGCACCACCGACCGGTACTCCCAGGCCTGGCGGGCGACGAACGGCAGCAACACGGCCGAGGCGATGGTCCACCGCCAGAAAGCCAGGGAAAACGGCTGCATGTCGTTGTGGACGGCGCGCCCCAGCACATGGTTGCCGGACCAGCAAAGCGCCGTGACGACGAGTAAGAAATAAGGTGAGAGAATCAGCCGCATGGCCCTGCCCAAATGATCGCCGGCGGCCCCGCCCGACCCCACCTTCCGAACACACCTCCACCGAGCGCGCGTCTACCTACCACACGATTTGGAGAAGGCATAGCAGCCCCGGCGCCCCTGGCGCGAGCGCGCCGGAAACGTCTTTAAGGGAGTTCCGCGAATGTGGAAAAAATGTGGGTAAAAATCTGTATAAACCCCTATTTATCCACAGAAATGTTGATTTTTTCGCTTTTTTGACATTGCGGACAAACATGCGAAAAGAGAACATGGTAACGTGATCTCGCGTCTTCGGACAACGGATCGTGCGGCTCGGAAAGCCTTCGGGTGGAACGGGTTGCGGGCCGGAAAGCCTTCGGGCGGAACGGTCCAATGGTTCGCGAAACCTTCGGGTGGAACGGACCGCGGATCGCGAAGCCTTCAGGTGGAATGGTCCAACGGGTCGCGAAGCCTTCGGGTGGAACGGTCCGCGGGTCGCGAAGCCTTCGGGTGGAACGATCCGGAAGATCGGAAAGCCTTCGGGTGGAACGGTCGGAGAGGCGTCAGGAGTACCCTTCGGGGTACGTTGCATGGGCTCCGCGTCCGCGCACCTGGCGTCTCTCTTTATTTTTGTGCCCTTCCCTTCACCGCCTAGAGTGCGATCGTTTCAAATTGAATCAATTTGAAACGTGAATCGCCCTCAATGTAATATTTAGGGGCTTATTCACGTCCTGGATCGTTTCGATCCAAGACGATAAGACCCCAGAATACATAAG
>DASCNF010000191.1:0-16170 GCA_036011345.1 Rhodospirillales bacterium
TTGGCGGCGGCACTACAACACCGCCAGGCCGCACAGCGCACTCGGCTACAAGCCGCCGGCGCCGGAAGCAGTTCTGCACCCCCGGCCCGTTCCGGCCTTCGCTATTGATGGGCTGCGGCCGAAACGGGCCTCAGAACGGACGGGAAACAGACTAACTTAGCATGTGGTACAAACCTTGGGGGCAGGTCAAAGCCTCCAATCACTGATTAACTGCTTGGAGGTTTGGCAATCGGTTGGTTTCGGAAACTCTCGCGCGTCACTAGATAAACCTACGCATGGTGGCTTTGATACCGTTCCGACTGACTCCCCATGGCGGGATGATCGTGCTACGGTTCCTTACATCCAACGATAAAGAGCGGCGGGGAGGACAGGGTTGATAACCGGTCCCGGACCAGCGCGATTTGACAGATTCCGGAACTTTCGGGAGGCTGCCCGCAACGCACTCGTCTCCGTTGAGGTGCACCGGGCCAATCGGGACCCCTTTACGCGTTTCGGTGTCCACCAGACGACCCTTCGCGGCATGCGTATCTACGATATCGTCATCGATCCGGCGATCATCGAACGCCGGCCGGTCGACATCGCGCGCGACGAGGTCGAGGATTTCTTCATGACCATCCAACTGGAGGGCGAGAGCCGCATCCGCCAACGCAGCAAGGAGCTGATCATGCGGCCCGGCTGCATGGCGGTCATGGCCGGTGGGGGCCCCTACCTCGTCGCCTATCCGAAACCGAGCCGGAGGCTGGTGCTGCGCATACCTTCCCTCGACTTCCGCGAGCGCGTGCTGGGCAACGAGGAGCTGCTTCCGGTCCAGTACGTGGCGGCGAGCGGCCTCGGGTGCATCGTCTCCAGCCTGTTCCATTCCGTGGCCTCCGAGGCGGATAACCTGAGCGACGAAGACCAGTTCACGGTCGCCGAGAAGTTCCTCGATCTGCTCGCCGCCGCATTCCGCCAGGGCGCCGACGGCGAGATCGGCCTCGGCAGAATATCGAAGAAGGACTTGGCGGGCCGTGTCCTGGATTACGTCGCGCGCCACTATGCCGAGGCCGGGCTGTCGCCGACCCGGGTCGCCGAGGCCAACGGCATCTCGACGCGGTATCTGCATGCGCTCTTCAAAGACAGCGGAACCACGGTCGGCAAATCCATCTGGGAACGGCGGCTCGAAGCCTGCCACGCCGAACTGGCCGATTCGTCGCGCGCCCATCTGCCGATCAGCGAAATCGCGTTTCGCCAGGGTTTCAACGATGCGGCGCACTTCAGCCGCACGTTCAAGAAGCGCTACGGCGTCTCGCCGAGCCGCTTGCGTTCGGCCGGCGGCAAGGGCCGGCCCGCCGGGTAGCGGCGGCGCTTCAGAAGTATTCCTCCTGCAAGCCCATCATCTCGATATCGTCGGCCATCTTGAGGGTGTCGGTGAAGGTGTTGGTGAAGGCGGAAAAGCAACACACGGCGACGACTTCGACGATCTCCTTCTCCGATAGGCCGGCGGCGCGCAGCGCGTCGATGTCGTCGCCCTTGATCCCCCTGGGGTCGGTGGCGACGCGGCGCGCGAAGCCGACGAGCAGGAGCTGCAGCTCGCTCAGGTCGCCGACCTCCTCGCCGGCCCGCGCCCGCACCACCTGCTCGCGGGTGAGGCCCAGCTCCTGAACCAGATAGCGCGAGTGGCTTTGCATGCACCACTGGCAGCCGCGCGCCTCGGCCGACGCCACGAAGATGAGCTCCTTAGTCGCCTTGTCGAGGCTGCCGTTTTCCATGAAGTTGGGATACATGGCGTCGACAGCGTCGAGAAAGGGCTGATAGTGGGCGCCCAGCATGCGCAGCCACGGCGGACGCCCGTGCTTCTTCTCGAACTTCTCGGCGTACGCCCGGTTGCCTTCGTTCATGTCGTCCTTGGTGAGGTATGGCACGAGCGCCATGGCTGGTCCTCCTTGTCCTTTCGCGCGCCGCGTCGGGGCTGGCGCTCAGGCGATCGAAAATCCGCCCGACGCCAACACGTCCGCCCCGGTGACGAAACTCGCCTCGTCGAAGGTGAGCAGCGCCACGACGTCGGCCACCTCCTCGACGGTGGCCATGCGGCCCAAGAGCGGCGTTTCGGCGCCGAGCCGCTCCATAACCTCGGCCGGATAGGTGGCGTTGTGGTCGGTCTCGAGGGGGCCCGGCGTGACCATGTTGACGCGGATTCCATATTGCCCAAGCTCGACGGCCAGGGCCTGGGTCAGCCCGCACAACGCCATCTTGGCGGTGACGTAGTACGAATGGCGCACGCGCGGCGCGCGCGCCATTGTCGAGCCGATGTTGATGATGGTGCCGCCGCCACGCTCCTTGAGGCGCGGAATAACCGACTGGATGACATTGAAGGGCCCCTTGATCAGGGTGTCGAGCTCGCGCTGGAAGTCGTCCCAGGACGACTCCTCGAAGAGGCTTCCCTCGTAAGGCTGGTGCGCGTTGTTGACGGCGATGTCGATGCCGCCGAACTCGGCGGCGCTGCGCTCGACGAGGCGTTCGATCTCAGCCGGCTGGCGCACGTCGGCGCGGACCGCGATGGCCCGGCCGCCGCCGTCGCGCACGCTCTTCTCCAGCTCCCTGGCCGGCCCCTCGCTCGAGAAGTAGCAGAAGCCGACGGCGGCGGCCTCGGCCGCCAGCTTCCTGACCACGGCCCGGCCGATGCCCCGGGTGCCGCCGGTGACGACGGCCACTTTTCCTTCAAGTCGCATGGTCTTCCTGCCCCTCCCGCTTCGTCCCGCCGGCGAGCCGCTCCAGGATGCTCGCCTTGTCGAACGGCCGCCGGTCGAACTCATCGACGATGGCGCCGTCGCGGATGGCGATCACCCGGTCGGCGATACCGATCAACTCGTCGAGGTCGGTCGAGGCCAGGGCCACGGCGCCTCCCTTTTTCACGACGTCTCCGATGACCGAGTAAATCTCCAGCTTGGCACCGACGTCGACGCCTTTCGTGGGGTCGTCCATGACCAGCACCTTGGCGCCCGCGGCAAGCCACTTGGCGATGACGACCTTCTGCCGGTTGCCCCCGGAAAGCTGGTCGACGCGGGCTCGCGGATTGGCCGGGCGGATGTCGAGGAGCCTGATAAGGTCCGAGCTGAGCGCGCGGGCGCGCCGCCACTGCATAAAGCCCAAGCGGCTGTAATCGCCAAGGTTGGGAAGGAGGATGTTCTCCTCGATGCTGAGCTTGGGCATCAGGCCCTTTTCGGTGGCGTCGCCGGGAACCAGGCAGAGTCCGGAACGGATTCGCCCGCGCAGGTCGACCTTCGTCAAATCCTCGCCGTCGAGAGCCAGCGTTCCACCCGTCAGGCGCCTTTCGCCGCTGAGGCCGGCTAAAACGCCATCTATGCCGGAGCCCATGTGGGTGGGGAGCCCGAGAATCTCGCCGCGGCTCAGGCCGAGGGACCAAGTGTTGCCGTGGCGCTCGACGGCAATGGACTCGGCGCGCATGAGAGGCGCGCCGAGGGCGGCCTCGGCCTTGGGGTAGCCCTTGGCCAGATCGCGCCCGACGATCATGCGCACGAGAGAGCCGGTATCCAGCGCGTCGGCCGCCGACGTTTTGATCAGCCTGCCGTCCCGGAGCACGGTCACGCGATCGGCGATGGCCAGCACTTCATCGATGCCGTGGGCGATGAAGACGATGGTGGCGCCCGTCGCCCGCATCTTGCGAACGTGCTCGAACAGGCTCTCGATCTCGGCGGCGTTGAGCGACGACGTGGGTTCATCGAGAATGAGAAGCCGCGCCCGCCGACTCAGGGCCTTGGCGATCTCCACGATTTGACGCTCGGCGACCGAAAGGTCGCGCACCAGCCAATTGGTCTTGGCGGACAGGCCGAAGCTGCGCAGCCACTCGGCCGCCCGCCCGGACATTTGCCGATGATCGATCAGGCCGGACAACCACCGCGATTGGCGCCGCGGCGGCTCGCTCAGGTGCATGTTCTCGGCCACGGTCATGGCGTGGACCATGGGGAAATGCTGGTGGACGACGGCGATGCCGCGCGTCTGGGCCTCCAGGGGACTGGACAGGCGGACCGGCGCTCCCTCGATGAGGATGTCGCCGGCGTCGAGCCGCTCCTCGCCGGCGAGCACCTTCATCAGCGTCGATTTCCCGGCGCCGTTCTCGCCGACGATGCCGTGGACCTCGCCGGGCAGCAGGTCCAGGGACACCTCGCTCAATGCGCGAATGGCGCCGTAGCTCTTTGAAATCCGGCGCGCCGAGAGATAGGGCACTCCCCCGGGCGCCGGACCCGAATCGCTCCCAGCGCGCGGTCCTGGCGTGGCGTCCGCCATGGGCGCCCTGTTACTTCGGCTTGAGACCGAACTTCTTGCGCAGGAACGGCGGAAGCTTATCGTAGGCGTTGGCCGAGGTGATGAGCTCCGACGTGAGCATGATATTCTGCGACGGCGGGGCCTTTCCTTTCTGCAAGAAATCGGCAGCCACCTCAGCGCCTTGGCGGCCCCAGGAGATGGGATCGAGAAGCACCGTCGCCGCCATGTTGCCGCGGTGCACCGCCGCCAGCGCCGGCGGCGCCCCGTTGGTCCCGAGCACGTGGACCTTGCCGCGCAGCCCGGCGGCCTTGACCGCCTGCGACGCGCCCAGCGCGACATCGTCGTTGGAGGCGTAGATCACCGAGAGACCGGGGTTGGCGACAAGCGCGTCCTCGGCGAGCTTCAGCCCGTTCTCCCGGGTTTGCGAGGAGTTTTGCGTCCACACGACCTTGAAGCCGGCCGGCTCAACGACCCTTCGGAAACCCCTCTCCTGCTCTACCGCAAACATGGCACCCGCGGGACCGAGAAGCATCGCCACCTTGCCCGGCTTGAGGTTGTCCACTACCCATTTACCCTTCAACGCTCCGATTTCAGAAAGGTCGAAGCCGATGAAGGCCTTCCACAGATGCTGGTATTTCTTGGCCAGCTTGCGGGCGATCATAAATATATGAATGCCTGCGTCGTGCGCCGCCTGTACCGCCAGCGCCGGCCCTTCCAGGTTCAAGGGCGATATCAGTATGAGGTCGACCTTGGCCGCGATCAGGTCGTTGACGTTGCTTACCTGCTCGTTCACGTCGGTGTTCGCCGACAGCAGAAGCGGCTCGATGCCCCGGCCCTTAAGGGTCTTGACGATGGACTTGCCCATGAGAACGTAGAAGGGATTCTGCGCCTCCGGCAAGGAGACGCCGACCTTGTATTTCTTGTCCTGGGCGGCGGCGTCGCCCGCCGACCCAAAGGACGCCGCCACGGCGAACAAAACCGCGGCCAGCGCCGCAACGATCCTGTTTCGTCTAATCATTGAGCTATCCTCCTCTTTACACCGCGCGCCACCCCACTCGGGCGGCCCGCCGGGCTCGAATGCCGCGTCAGATGGTTTCGGCTTCGACACCCCCCATTATAGACCTGCGAACAATTCACCCAGCTTAGACATATCAATGATAATGCGGCGCCGGGCGCGTGTCTTGCCTGTGAGCGCTCAACCGGTTGACTGCCAGCGCACATCCCCCCATCCCCTCAGCGGACCCGGCGCTTGATGGCGTCGAGCGAGGCGGCACCGATGAGGATGGCGCCGATGGCCACCCCCTTCCAGTGGGGATGGACGCCGATGATGTTCAAACCGTTGCCGAGCGCGGAAAGCAACAGGATACCCATCATCGAGCGCCACAGCCTGCCCTCGCCGCCATGTAGCGCCGCGCCGCCGAGAATGACGGCGGCGATGGCCTCGAGCTCGTAGAAGTGGCCCGCCGTGGGCTCGCCGCCGCCCGTGCGCGCCGCCAGAAGCATCCCGGCCAGCCCGGCGGTGGCGCCGGAAATGGCGAAGGTCATCATCTTCACCCAGGCGACGTTGATGCCGGACAGCCGGGCCGCCGTCGGATTGCCGCCGACGGCGTAGACGTTCAACCCGAAGGGCGTGTGCTTGAGGACGACGTGCATGACGATGAACACCACGAAGGCGATGATGGCTAGCACCGGCACCCCGAGAAACCGCGACGTGCCGAAGTCCGTATACGACACCGGGAAGCTGTAGATGGCCGTCCCCGCGGCGGCGATCAGCGCCCCGCCGCGCGCGATGTTGAGGGTGCCGAGTGTCACGATCAGCGGAGAAACCCCGAAGTGGCCGGCGACGATGCCGTTGCCGACGCCGACCAGCGTGCCGACCACAATCCCCACCAGCACGCCGAGGGAGACGCTCCCGGTGTCGCCGACGACGACGGCGCCGGCCACCGCCGAAAGGGCGACCACCGAGCCCGCCGACAGGTCGAAACCGCCGGCCAGAATGACCACCGTCGCCCCCACGGTCACGATGGCCAGGATGGAGACCTGGTTGAGAACGTTGACGATGTTGACCGGTGAAAGATAGTTGGGGTTCAAGACGTAGAAGGTCAGCACCATCACAACGAAAATGGCGGGTACCACCGCCTGGTCCCAATTGTACCGGAACCAAAGCTGGAAGCGGTTTTCCGTCGACGGTCCGGGGCTTTCCCGTGGCGCGTCCATGGGACCCACGCCCGCCCTATTCCGCCGCCGTCATGCGGGCGCGCGTATCATTGGTGGCCGCCGCGTCGACCTCGCCGCGCCCATTCACGGCGACCCCATACGCCCGCTCCGCCTTGTCCGGCGACAGGTAGCCGTCGCGTACGTCGCGCGCCACCAGCTCGGGGTCGCGCTCCAGCGGGTTGCCGTAGCCCGGTCCGCCCATGGAGCGCAGTTCCAGCACGTCCCCCGGCCTCACCTCGAAGAAGCCGTTGGGGCGCAGCTCCTCGATATCGCCGTCGGCTCGCTCGATCACCATGCGGCTCGGCGAAGGGCTGTGCCCGCCGAAAAATCCGGTCGGCACGGCATGCTCCTTGGTCCCCGAGCCGAAGACCACCGCCTTGAGGCTGGGCGCGAAATGCTGGACCCGGTAGACGTGGCCGTTGCCGCCCCGGTACTGGCCGGCCCCGGCGCTGTCGATTTCCTGCTCAAAGCGGTGAATGCGCACAGGGTGCGTGAGCTCCGTGATCTCGGGGTCCGGACACCGGCCCATGCCCATTTCCTGGGCCGGACCGCCCTGCTCCCAGCCATCAAAGCCCAGCGTGCCGCCCGACGGCGTGCAGCGGAAGAAGAAGTCGAGGTTGACGTCGAGGCGCTTCTTGTCGGGGTGGATGTAGGCGATCATCGGGAAAAGCAGGTTGGTGCTGGGCGCCGCGGTGCGCTCCGGCACGGCCGGCGCCAGGGCACGCTGCACCGCTTCCTGGATGGCCTCGGCGATGTTGCAGGTGGCGAGCACGCTGGAGTGCGGGAACTGCGGATTGACGCAGGTGCCCATGGGGTTGACGAAGGAGAAGGGACGGAGCGAACCGTGGTTGCTCTCGTGGTGTTCCAGAATCCAGAACAGGGTCAGCGTCGCCATGGAGCGCGTGAACGCGTCGGAGCTGTTCATATAGCGCGGGCTTTGCGGATCGCTTTCCGAGAAGTCGAACTCGATCTCGTCGTCCTTGACCGTCACCGTGACGCCGATGGTCAGCGCATCGTCGCTGGCCACGTCGTCGTCGATGGCCTTGGCGCCCTTGTAGACGCCGTCGGGGATGGTGCGGATCTTCTCGCGCATGGAACGCTCGCAGGCATCGAGGAAGGCCGATACGTGGAGATGGGTGCGCGCCGCGCCGTAACGCCCCAACAGCTCGTGCAGCCCGCGTTCGCCGATGTTGGCGCCCCCCACCTCGCACATGATGTCGCCGCGCACCACGTCGGGGATCTTGATCTGGCTGAGGATCAGGTCGAACACCTCTTCCTGCAGCTCGCCCTGCACGAACAGCTTGGTCGGCGGCACCACCACGCCCTCGTCCCACAGGGTCTCGCCGTTGGGGTCGTAGCCGGCGACGCCGGCGCCGCCGATGTCGGCCATGTGGCCCTTGCAGACGGCCCAGAACTGCATTTCGCCATCCCAGAAGACGGGCTTCAGGATGTTCATGTCGGGCAGGTGGCTGTTGCCCTTGTAGGGGTCGTTGACGATGATGATGTCGCCCTCGGCCAAGGTGTCGCCGTACTTCTCGCGGACCGGCGGGATGATGTAGGGCAGCGCCCCGGCGAACCCCGGAAAATAGCGGCTTTGCGCGATCAGGCGCCCCTCTCTGTCGAGGATGCCGGTGACGAAGTCGCGCGCCTCCGCGAAGATACCGGAGCGCGAGGTCATCATCAGGGTCTGCGCCATCTCCTCGGCGATGCCGTCCATGCGGTTGGGGATGATCGAGACCAAGACGGGGTCGACGTCGCTGTCGCTGCGAGGGTTTTTCGCGGCCATGTCCTCCTCCTATCTCCGGGTTCTCAACCGGGCCTTCGTGACAGGCGGGCCAGCACCTCGTCAAGGGCCTGGCCGTCGCGCCACAACAGATAGCTGCCGATCTCGTCGACCTTGAGCGTCCAGCCGGGATCGATCTTGACGGTCGTCGTCGGCTCTTCGACGATGGCCGGCCCGGCGATTTCGTTGCCGGCCTCGAGCTTGCCGCCCTCGTAAATGGGCGTCGCGACCTCGGCGCCGCCGAACCAGGTGGCGCGGGTGTCCTTGCGCGCCGCTTCCGGCGCGCGCTCACCCGCCGCGATGGGCCGGAAGGGCGGATCGTCTCTCACCCCGATCGCCGCCAGACGCACCGTCTGGATTTCGATCGGCGTGTCGGGGATGGAGTAGCCGTAGACCCGCGTGTGGTGCTCGGCGAAGACGCGCTTGATATCGGCGATGTCGGAGTCGCCGAGCGCCCCCTTATCGAGCGCCCCGATGGGGGTCTCCAGCACGTTGAACTGGCCCTCGAACTGCATGTCGCAGGTGAACTCGAAGCGCCGGCGCCGGGCCGCCACGCTCTCCTCGTCAAAGAGCTTCTCGCCGCTGGCGATGAGCTCGGTGCGCAGCGCGTTGAGCACCTCGGCGGCGCCGGCGTCGGCACCGGTATCCAGGCGAAGCGGGGCGAAGCGCACCAGGTCGTGGCGCAGGTTGGTCGTCAGCATCCCCGTGGCGCACAGCACGGAGCAGCTTTTCGGGACCAGGACCAGCTCGAGGTCGAGTTCGCCGGCGATGCCGCAGGCGTGCAGCGGCCCGGCGCCACCGGCCACCACCAGCGCCGCCTCGCGTGCATCAAAGCCCCTGGCGATGGACACCTGGCGCACCCCGTTGGCCATCTGCGAATTCACCAGCTCGACGATTCCCGACGCCGCCCGGACACCGTCCAGTCCCATGGGCCGGGCCACGTGCTCGTCGATGGCGGCGCGCGCCGGCTCGATCTCCAGCCGGCGCTCGCCGCCCAGGAAGTAGTCCGGGTTCAGGTAGCCGAGCACCAGGTTGGCGTCGGTGACGGTGGGCCGTGTACCGCCCATGCCGTAGGCCACCGGGCCCGGCTGGGCGCCGGCGCTCTCCGGCCCGACCGTCAGCATGCCGCCGTCGTCCACCGAGGCGATGGAGCCGCCGCCGGCGCCCATGGCGTTGATGTCGAGGGAAGGCAGAGCGAGGCTGTACTCGCCGACTTCGGAGGCGTTGGTGATGCTGGCCCGGCCGTCGCGGACCAGGCAGACATCGAGGCTGGTGCCCCCCATGTCGAGGGTGATCAGATCCACGAGCCGGTGCGGACGCGCGAAGAAGAGCGCCGCCACCGGTCCGCTGGCCGGCCCCGACAAGAGCGTATTTGCGCCGAAGTCCTTGACCACCTCGGGTGACATCACGCCGCCGTTGGACTGCATGGTGAGAAGCCGTCCGGCGAAGCCCGCCGAAGCCAACTCGTCCTGGAGGTCGGTGATGTAGGCGCGCAAGAGCGGGCCGACACAGGCGTTGAACACCGTCGTCGAGCCCCGTTCGTACATGCGCACCTGCGGCAGCACGCGGCTGGAGATGGTGATGTAGGCGCCGGGAAGCTCGTCTTCGAGGATTTCCCGGGTGCGCGCCTCGTGGGTGCCGTCGAGGAAGGAGAACAGGTAGTTGACGGCGACCGCCTTGACGCCCTCCTCGCGGAAGTGGGCTGCGGCGGCGCGCACGTCGTCCTCGTCGAGGGCCACGAGCACGTTGCCGTCGCGGTCGAGGCGCTCGTCGACGGTGCGCACCAGGTGCTGGGGCACGATCGGCTTGGGCGGGCTTTCCTTGGCCGTGAAGGCGTTGCGCTTGAGGCCGCGGCGCGAATTGAGGATGTCGCGGAATCCCTTGGTGGTGACGTACCCGGTCTTGGCGTAGTTGCCGGTGATGACCGCGTTGGTGGTGATGGTGGTGCCGTGGACGATCAGCTCGACCGCCGACAGGTAAGCCTCGATCGTCGCGGATTCCTCGGCCAGCCGGCGCAGGCCCTCGAGCACGCCGTCGGCCGGGCGCGCCGGCGTTGAAGGGGTCTTCACGATGCGCACGTTGCCGTCGCGGTCGACCTCGATGAAATCGGTGAAGGTGCCACCGACATCGATGCCCAGAAGATAGTTCAAGTCCCCAACCCGTCAGTCGACGACGCCGCACCACGCCGCCGCGACGCGCACGTATATTTTCGTGATGTCGACCAGATCGCCGATGTGGACGTGTTCGCCCTGTTCGGTTGACCAGCCCTCGCCGCCGCTGCGAACGCGGCCGGCCGATCCGTAGTTCACGGTGGGGATGCCGTAGCGGTTGAGGTGGGCGGCGTCGCTGCACCACACCTCCATCGACATCTCGGGCGGCGCGCCGAGCTCGGCGTCGTGGGCGGCGCTGATGTGCTTGACCAGGTCGTGCTCGTCGGGGATCGACGTGCCGGGGTTGGAGACGTAGAGATCGGCGCGCGCCTCGATCCCGGGATGGGCCGCGTTGGCATCGGCGACGAGGGCACGCATTTCGGCGAGGATTTCCGTCGGCCGGGTGTCGGGCGTCGTGCGCACGTCGACATAGATGGAGCACGAATCGGGCGCGCGCGCGCCGCGCCACGCCCAGCCGCCGTCGATGGCCGCGATGTTGACGTTGGGCGAGAAGTTGCCGATGGCGCTGCGCTCGCGGTAGTCGGCGATCCACCCGTCGAGGGCATCGAGCACGGCGCGCGATTTCATGATGGCGTTGTCCTCGTGCTTGGCCCACGCGGTGTGGACGAGCTTGCCGGGGATCTCGATCTTTATCCAGCTGCTGCCGCAATGAGCCGGGACCACCTTCATGTTGGTGGGCTCGCCGAGGATGCAGCCGTCGGCGACGCCGCCATGGGTGACGAGATGTTTGGTGCCGACGCCGTAGCCCTGATACTTGCTGCCCTCGAACTCGCCGACCGGGGCCTTCTCGATCTCACCCGCGACGCCGGCGATCAGGACGTCGCCGCCGAGGCGCAGGCCGACCGCCTGAATCGCCTCGATGGCGGTGACGTAGGCGGCCAGCGCGCTCTTCATGTTGAACGCCCCCATGCCATAGATCCACGCGTCGTCGACGACGGTGCCACGGGTCCGGAACCCCATGCCGCGATCCTCGAACTCGTTGCCGAAGGAGGTATCGAGATGGCCGTTGAACATGAGCGAGCGTCCGCCGCCGGCGCCTTCGAGAACGCCGAGCGCGTTGTACCGCTCGTCGCCGATCGACTGCAGGGTGGCACGCAGACCGGCGCCGCCCAGCACTTCGTGGTAGGCGCGCCCCATGTCGGCCTCGCTTCCCGTCGGGCTAGGGATGTCGGTGAAGTCGACGACGCGCTGGACCAGACGTTCCCGGTCGACCGCCGCCACCGCCTTGGCAACCAATTTGGGATCCGGTTTCGCGGTCATCGCGGGCATTCCTAATTCGGCTCAATGATATGGACGCTCAGCGTGCCGAGGCTTTCGACGACGGCCTCCACCAAATCCCCGGGTTGCAGCCAGGCCGGGTTTTCCATGCCCGCCGCGACTCCGGGCGGGCTGCCGCTGGTGATCACGTCGCCGGGCTCGAGGGTGGTGTTCGACCACCAGGAGACTAGCTCGGCGGTCTTGTAGTGCATGTGGGCGGTATTCGAATGCTGGCGCACCTCGCCGTTGACCACGAGCTTCATGTCGAGGGCGTGGGGGTCGTCGATTTCGTCCGGTGTCACCAGCCACGGCCCCAGCGGGCACGAGCCGTTGAAGCTCTTGCCGAGAAAGATCACCTTGTTGGCGTGCTCGCGCGCCTGGATGTCGCGCGCCGAGAGGTCGTTGAAGACAGTGAAGCCGGCAACAAAGTCGAGGGCGTCCTCGATGCCGACGCCAAAGGCGCGCCGGCCGATGATGATCGCCATCTCGACCTCGTAGTCGAGCTGCTGGGTGAAATGGGGCCGCACCACCTGGGCGCCGCTGCCGACCACCGAGGACGGCGCCTGCAGGAATCCAGTCGGGTGCTCGAAGTGAAAGTCCGCCCAGTTGTGCATCGACCATTCCGGCGCCTGCCAGGTGGTCAGCTCCTCGAGGTGGGCGTCGAAGTTGCACGACGTATGGATAATCTTGCCGGGCCTGGGCACCGGCGACATCAGCTCGACGTCACCGGGCGCGTAACCGGCGGCGCCGGCTGCGTCCGCCTCGTCCAGCAGGCGGCGCGCCAGTTGCGTTGCGGCGTCGCCTTGTTCGAGGAACTCGATCATCGCCGGCGGCAGCGCGCCGTTGCTCGCCTCGGCGAGGTCGATCAGGCGGTCGCCGACCAGCCCGCCGATGGTGGGGGCGCCGCCGTCCTGGGTCTTGAATGTCGCTAATTTCATCTATTACCTCCTAAATAGCCGGCGTCAGTCGCTCTCCGCGGGTCGCCTCGATGAGCTTCACCAGCCGCGTGATGACGAGATTGGTCGGCGTCGGCACGCCGAGCCGCGCCCCCTCGCGGACCACCGCACCGCACATGGCGTCGATCTCGGTGAGGCGCCCGCCCTGCAAGTCGATGGTGGTCGAGCCGATATGGTCGAAGGCCTTGTGGCGCAGTTCCTCCTGGTAAGCCCGCGCGTCTTCCAGTTGCAGCGGCACGCCGGCCGCCTGCGCCACGGCCACCACCTCCTCGACGACGGCGCCGAGAAGCTGCTTCCCGGGCTCCGATTCTCCGACCGCGCCGATGCCCACATTGACGGCTGCGGAAAGCACTGTGAGCCCGGCGTTGATCACCAGCTTGCGCCAGATGCGGTAGTCGATGTCGGGCGCCCGGTAGGTGGGCAGCCCGGCGTCGGTGAAGGCCGCCGCCACGTCGTCGAGCAGCGCATGCGCGCCGCCGTCGAGGGGCCACATGAAGGTCTCGGTCTCGCCCTTGAAGTTGGTGGAGACGGCGCCGGGACCATCGAAGATGCCGGTCGCCGTGGTCAAGCCCTTGACGACGCGGTCCTCGGCCACCGTCTCGCGGATCAGGTCGACGTTGCCGATGCCGTTCTGCAGGGTCCACACGTAGGTTTCCGGCGACATCATCGGGCGGGCGGCGTTCATGGCCTCGGAGGTCTGGCGGTACTTGCAGAAGACGACGATCAGGTCGACGATTCCCGCCGAAGCCGGTTCCGTCGTCGCCTTCACCTCGATGCGCCGCGGCCCGTCGCCGGTATCCAAGCTCAGGCCCTCGGCGTTGATGGCGTCGATGTGCGCCTTGTTGACGTCGACGAGGGTGACGTCGGCGCCGGCCCCGGCGAGATAGCCGCCGAACAGAGAGCCCATGGCGCCGGCCCCGACGATGGCGATCCTCAACCCCCCGCACTCCCCTTGAGGTGGGGCACGACCTCGGTGCCGAGCAGGCGGATGCTCTCCAGGCAGGCCTCGGTGTCCGCCCCCACCACCTCCATGATGGGCAGGTTAAGCCCGGCGTCGACCAATTCCTGGAGGATGGGCACGCATTCCTCGGGCGTTCCCGAGACCACCGTGAAGCGGCGCATCATGTCGTCGCTGACGAGATCGGTCACGTCGTCCTCGCGGCCCTCTGCCAGGGCCTTCTTGAAGGGCGCGAATTCCTCTTCCGCGATGCCCGACGCGCTCAGGATGACGTCGTTCTGGATGTTGCGGATCTTGTTGATCACGTAGGTCCCGGTGTAGCTGCGCGTGGTGTCGCGGGCCTTGTCGCCGTCGCGGCCGACCGAGGCCAGGATGACGGCGCCGAGCGGATAGCCGGCGCCGTCCCTCCCGCCCCGCTGGAAGCCCTTTTCCAGGTTCTCCCGGGCATACCTGACGAAGCCCGGCGAGGTGATGCCGGGCAGCAGCAAGCCATCGGCGATCTCCCCGGAAAGGCGCTGCATGTAAGGCCCGGTGGCGCCGAGGTAGACGGGAATGGAGGTGCGCAGCCCACGCCCCGAGCGATCGACGGCGGGCGCCGTCGCCTGGAATATGTCGCCCTCGAAGGCGAAGGCCTCGCCCGAGACGACGCGGCGGAATATCTCCAGCGATTCGCGGTGTACCTTGACCGGCGTCGCCTTCTCGAGATCGGTCTCCAGATAGACGACGCCGACCTTGCCGGTGCCCATGCCCATGATGAAGCGGCCCCCGGAAAGCTCGTCGAGGGCCGCCGCCTCGGCGGCCTGCACGGTGGGATGGCGCATGTAGGGTGAGACGATGCCGAGGCCGACGGGAATGCGTTGGGTGGCGCTGATGGCGACCGCCATGGTGGCGATGGCGCCGCGGCTCTCGTGGCCGTACTTGCGGAACCAGTGGTAGGCCTCGGCGATCCAGAAGCCGCCGTCGAGACCCACCTCCTCGGTCGTTCGCGCGTAGGCCGCGATGTCGGCGAGGGGCTCGTAGGACTTGAACAGGATGCCGACGCTGGGCGTGCCCGGTTCGGTCATGGTATCACCTCCCCTTTTCGGCCCCGTCTCGGCGGAGCTCGGAATTTCAGGGACTTCCATGATAATGCGACCCTGGGCGGTTGTCTTGCCTGTGAGTGCTCAGGCGATTGACTGCCAGCGCACCAGACGGATCCCGCGGAAAAGCTCCCTGGTGTTTGCTACCCGATGTTGGCTAACCTTTGAGAGCAGCAAAGAGCGGAAGGAAGTCTACCGTGCTCGAGCTTTACGACCACTGGGCCTCGGTGTGCGCCATCAAGGTCCGCCTCGTCCTTGCTGAGAAAGGCCTCGATTGGACGGATCATTTTGTGGATCTGCACCACGGCGGGCAGTTCGATCCGGCGTACGCCAAGATCAATCCCAAGTCCGTCGTTCCCACTCTGGTTCACGACGGCGAGACAATCGTCGAATCGACGGTGATCTGCGAATACCTCGACGAGGTCTTTCCCGAGCCGCCGCTGAAGCCCGCCGACCCCACCGGCCGCGCCCGCATGCGCCTGTGGACCAAGGACGTCGACGAAAACCTCCACGAGGCCTGCGTCGCCGTCACCTTCCTCGCCCTTCACCGCCATCGCTATCTGCGCCGGCCCCGCGACCAGATCGACGCGCTCATCGACCGCATCCCCGACCGGGCGGCGCGCGAGGCCCGGCGGCGTTACGTCTTCGATGGCTTCGACGGCCCCGATGCCGACAACGCCATGCGCACGTACGACGAGACCCTCGCGCGCATGGAGGAGACCTTGGCCGATAGCCCGTGGCTTGCCGGCCAGGGTTACAGTCTCGCTGACATCGCTCTGACGCCGTATGTCAACCGGCTCGCCATGCTTGGGTTTTCGGAGGCTTGGGAAGCAGTGCGTCCCAACGTTTGCGACTGGTTCCGGCGCATTCAAGAGCGACCCAGCTTCCAAAGTGCTATTCGCAATCATTGGCCCGAAGGAACGGTGGAAGACATCCGCGACACGGCCGAAGCCAGCTTGCCACGGCTGAGAGAAGCCGTGAAAGCAGGGTGAAACGACGGCGAGAAGAAAGCGACACGAGAGGTGTGTCTGGATGGTGGCAAAATTGACCGAATGGTCTTCCAAGTGCGGGCCGATCCAAAATCATGCAATCGGATGGCTGCAAAAGGGATACAGTTCCGGTGGCGGTGGGACAGTGGTACAATTTGTACGAATTTGGATATCATCTGGGGAATGTCGATTTATACCATCGAGCGAATGATGCGACTCCAAGTGTCCTCATTCTGAGCCGGTCGAGGGACGAGGATACGGAACGACCTCACCCTTCGACACGGCCTGTGGCCTGCTCAGGATGAGGTTTTTTCAAACGCTCGCTGGCATTATTAGAGTTTTTTTGCCAAATGGGCCAACCCAGGCCATATACTTGGGCAGCATATCACTGGGGGGTGCCGAACGGTCGGCTGGGAGATCTCGGTGAACGAGACGACCCCTTGAACCTGACCCGGTTCGTACCGGCGTAGGGACGAGTGAGGTCATGCCCCAAGACC
>DASCNF010000192.1:0-16032 GCA_036011345.1 Rhodospirillales bacterium
TGCGTCGCCGGCCCGCGCTCGCGGGAGCTACTGCGCCGCGTCAGTCCGGCCGATTTCTCCAATGCGGCATTCCCCTATTTCACGCATCGGGAGATTGAGATCGGAAACGCGGTAGGCTGCGCCGCCCGCCTGTCCTACGTCGGCGAACTGGGGTGGGAGATCTACGTGCCGGCCGACCAGGCGCCGGCGCTTTACGATCTCTTATGCGATGCCGGCGAGGACCTCGGCCTCGGCGACGCCGGCACCTTCGCCATGGCCGGCCTGCGCCTGGAAAAGGGCTATTGCGCCTGGGGGCACGACATCGGCCCCGACGACACGCCGCTGGAGGCCGGCAACGGCTTCGCCGTGAAGCTGGACAAGCCGCACCCCTTCCTCGGCCGCGAGGCCATTCTGCGCCAGCGGGACGGCGGCGTCGGCAAGCGCCGCGTCCTTGTGATGGCCGAGGACGGCGATGTGTTCCTGCAGGGCGGCGAGCCCATTGTGGTCGACGGTGAGATCGTCGGCCACGTCACCTCGGCGGCCTACGGCCACACCGTCGGCGCTTCCGTCGGCATGGGGTTTGTGAAGCTCGGCGGCGGCACGGTCGAGGATCTGCTTGCCGGGGCCCGCGTCGAGGTCGAGGTGGCCTGCCGGCGGGTCGCGGTCTGGGCGTTGCGCGAGCCCCCCCATGACGCCGAGGGCCGGCGCCCGCGCCAGGACGGATGAGGCCCCCGTCTCGGAATTTCGCCTCTTAGGGACGCGCGCCGGCGCCCTCCAGGATGCGCGCGATGGCGCCGTAGCCCCTTTGGCGCGCTAGGCCGAGCGGCCGGGTGCCGGTCCTTTCGGCAAGATCGACCTCGGTGTCGGCAGCGACCAGGGCGCCGACGATGGCGGTGTGACGCGGCCCGCCGTCGCCCAGCACGATGGCCTCGATGAGCGCCGTCCAGCTGAGGTTGTTGACGTGGTCGAGCGGCGCCCGGGCGGCGATCAGGGCCCAGGCCGCTTCGTGATGTCGCTTGTAGGTGGCCACCATGAGCGGGGTGCGGCCGTGCCCGTCCGGCGCATCCAGGTCGGCGCCCGCCGAGACGAGCCCGACAATGGCCGCGATATCGCCTCTGGCGGCGGCGCCGTGAAGGCCCCTGTAGGCGGCCAGCTCGCCAGCGCCGGGCGCCGTCTGCACACAGCTGACAAGCGCCGCCGCGCAAGGCGTCGATGGCCGGGAAAGAAACCCCAACGCCGGCGCCGCGGCGGTGCAGTGATCGACAAAGGCGGACAGCCCGGCGGCGGCCCCCAACACGAGGACCAGGGGCCTCATGGCGGCGTCTCCGCGATACGCGGCGGACGACGCGCACTTAGTTGTTGGAATTTCAGGGTCATACCCTAATCTTATAGAATACATTGATATCTCGCAGTGTAATCCGGCGCGCCCTCGACCGGGCGGAGGAGTTTCGTCGTGCCCATCAAGAAGCTGCTGATCGCCAACCGTGGCGAGATCGCCATCCGCGTCATGCGGGCGGCGACGGAGCTCGGCATCGCCACCGTCGCCGTGTTTGCCGCCGAGGACAAGCTCTCGCTGCACCGCTTCAAGGCTGACGAGAGCTATCCCATCGGCAAGGGCCTCGGCCCCATTCAGGCGTATCTCGACATCGACGAAATCCTGCGTGTCGCCCGCATGGCGAACTGCGACGCCGTCCACCCCGGTTACGGTTTCCTCTCGGAAAGCCCCGAATTCGCCGAGGCCTGCGCCGCCGACAAGATCGTCTTCGTCGGCCCGCCGCCGGACGTCATGCGCTCCCTGGGTAACAAGGTTTCGGCGCGGCGCCTCGCCGAGGAGGCCGGCGTCCCGGTGATGCCGGCGACCGGGCCGTTGCCTATTGAGGCGCAAGAAATCCGCGGGCTCGCCGCCGAAGTCGGCTTTCCGGTCATGCTCAAGGCGAGTTGGGGCGGCGGCGGCCGGGGCATGCGTGTCATCGAGGATGCCTCGGGTCTTCTCGACCAGGTTGACCAGGGGCGTCGCGAGGCGGTGGCGACCTTCGGCAACGGCGAGGTCTATCTGGAGAAGCTGGTGCTCCGGGCGCGCCACGTGGAGGTCCAACTCCTCGGCGATACCCATGGCAACCTAGTCCACCTGTTCGAGCGCGATTGCTCGGTGCAGCGTCGCCACCAGAAGGTCGTGGAGCGCGCCCCGGCGCCCTACCTCGACGAGGAGCAGCGCGCCGCCATCAGCGCCGCGGCGCTTGGGCTGGCGCGGCACGCCGGCTATGTGAACGCCGGCACCGTCGAGTTCCTGATGGATGCCGATAGCGGCGACTTCCATTTCATCGAGGTCAACCCCCGCATCCAGGTCGAGCACACGGTAACCGAACAGGTCACCGGCATCGACATCGTGCGCGCCCAGATTCTCGTAGCGCAGGGGGCGCGCGTCGGCGACGCCGAAAGCTCCGGTGTCCCGGCGCAGGAGAAAATCAGGCTCAACGGCCACGCGCTGCAGTGCCGCGTCTCCACCGAAGACCCCGAGAACAACTTCGTGCCCGACTACGGACGGATCGCCGCCTACCGTGGCGCCACCGGGTTCGGGATCAGGCTCGACGGGGGCACAGCCTACTCGGGCGCCGTCATCACGCGCCATTACGATTCGCTCCTGGAGAAAGTCACCGCTTGGGGACCGACGGCCGAGGTTGCTGTGCTGCGCATGGACCGGGCTTTGCGCGAGTTCCGCATCCGCGGCGTGGCGACCAACCTGGTTTTCCTGGAGAACGTCATCAACCATCCGGCGTTCCGCGCTGGCGAGGTTACGACGCGCTTCATCGACGAGGCGCCGGAGCTTTTCGCCTTCCCGCGCCGACGCGACCGGGCCACCCGCTTGCTGCGCTTCATCGCCGACGTCACCGTGAACGGCAGCCCCGAGGCCGCCGGCCGCCCCCTGCCGCCGGCCAACGCGCACGCGCCGATCGTCCCTTCGGGGTTCCCGGCGGCGGTGCCCGACGGCGCCAGACAATTGCTCGACCGCCTGGGCCCGGAGGCCTTCGCCGGCTGGATGCTGGACGAAGAGCGCGTGCTGGTCACCGACACCACCATGCGCGACGCCCACCAGTCGTTGATCGCCACGCGCATGAGGTCCCACGACATGGTCGCCGTGGCCGATGCGTATGCGCGTGGTTTGCCCCAGTTGCTGTCCCTCGAATGCTGGGGCGGCGCCACCTTCGACGTGGCCCTGCGTTTCCTCAAGGAGGACCCGTGGGATCGCTTGAGCGACCTGCGTGCTCGCGTCCCCAACATCCTGTTGCAGATGCTGGTCAGGGGCTCGAACGCGGTCGGCTACACCAACTACCCCGACAACGTGGTGCGCCATTTCATCGAACAGGCGGCGGCGGCGGGCGTCGACCTGTTCCGCATCTTCGACGCCCTCAATTGGGTCGAGAACATGAAGGTGGCGATCGAGGCTGTGCTCGAGACGGGAAAGCTTTGCGAGGCCTCGATCTGCTACACCGGCGACCTGTTCGATACCAGGCGCGACAAGTACGACCTCGATTACTACGTCTCCCTGGCGCGCCAGCTCAAGGCGCTCGGCACCCACGTGCTGGGCCTCAAGGACATGGCCGGCGTGTGCCGGCCCGAGGCGGCGCGGCTGCTGGTGCACACCCTTAGGCAAGAGACGGGCCTGCCCATCCACTTTCATACCCATGACACCAGCGGCATCGGGGCGGCTAGCGTGCTTGCCGCGGTGGAGGCCGGCGTCGATGCCATCGACGTCGCCGTCGACAGCTTTTCCGGCTTTACCTCGCAGCCCAACCTGGGCTCCATCGCGCGGGCGATTTCGGACACCGGTCGCGATACCGGCCTCGATGCGGTAACCCTGCGCGCCCTGTCTGACTACTGGGAGGCGGTGCGCGTCCAGTACCGTGCCTTCGAAAGCGATCTGCACGCCGGGGCTTCCGAGGTCTATCTCCACGAGATGCCGGGCGGCCAGTTCACCAACCTCAAGGAGCAGGCGGCGTCACTGGGCCTGGCCGAGCGATGGCACGAGGTGGCTTCCATGTACGCCGAGGTGAACACGCTGTTCGGCGACATCGTCAAGGTCACGCCGACGTCAAAGGTGGTCGGCGACATGGCGCTCTACATGGTGTCCAGCGGGCTGACGCCCGAGGACGTGCTCAACCCCGAGCGCGAGATCGCCTTTCCCGAATCGGCTATCGCCATGCTGCGCGGCGACGTTGGCCAGCCCCCCGGCGGTTGGCCCGAGGCGCTCAGCAAGAAGGCCCTCAAGGATGCCGCGCCGAACACCGGACGGCCCGGCGCCTCCATGGCCGAGGTCGACATGAGGGCGGCGCGCCAGGCCGCCGAGAAGGTCGCCGGACGCCACGTCTCGGAGGTCGAGCTGGTTTCGCACCTGATGTATCCCAAGGTCTTCGAGGACTATACCGATCACCGGCGCGCCTTCGGGCGGGTCGATGTGCTGTCCACTCCGGTATTCTTCTACGGCATGAAGCCGGGCCAGGAGATCGCCGTCGACATCGACGCCGGGAAGACCCTGGTCATCGGCTTGATGGCGGTGGGCGAGCCCGACGAGACCGGCGAGCGCGAGGTTTTCTTCGAGCTTAACGGCCAGCCGCGCGTCATCCGTGTCGCCGACCGCATGGTGGCGCCCAGCGTCGCCGCCAAGGAACGCGCCGACCCCGACGACCCCTCCCACGTGTCGGCGCCGATGCCGGCCGTCATCGCCACCCTGGCTGTCGCCGAGGGTCAGCCGGTCCAGGCCGGCGACCTGGTGATGACGCTGGAAGCCATGAAGATGGAGACGGCGATCCACGCGCCGCGCTCAGGGAAAGTGGTCCGCCTGCCGGTCGAGGCCGGCCAGCAGGTCGACGCCAAGGACCTGTTGGCGGTGATCGAATGAGGGGCGGGAGCCTGGGCCTTATCGTCTTGGATCGAAAGCGGTGGCCGATCAAGCCGATTGCTGCGCCAGCCACTCGCTCCGGAATTGATTGACCTCGCGGCTTTTGTGGCGCTGCACGTTGTTGCTGGGCGCCAGCGGCTCGTCGTAGAAGAAGGCTGGGAGTTCGTCGTCGGCTTCGGTGAAGCCGGCCGCTTTGTTGAACTCGATTTCGAGCTTCAGGGTCTCGATGCCGAGATTGTTGATAAAGGTGGGCGGCAGCTCGGTGCCGTGGGCGTCGTTGATGGCCTTGATGATCAACTGGTGGTTCTCGTCCGTCACCGAACGCCCGAACAAGCATAGCCCCAGAGAGTCGGCGGCGGCGCAGTTCACCTGCACCTGCATGCTGGCGGCGGTCAGTTCCTCGGTGGTTTTGTCGGCGCACGTCATGGCCGGGATGTTGCCGGCGGTGTGGTCGGCGCCCTGGGCGGTCACCATCATGGAGATTCCGGTGACCTCGATGACGCGCGGGTCGTAGGCGCTGATGCCTTGTTTCTTGATGACCGGCACGCGCTTGACGTTGAAGTGCTCGCCGACGCGGGCCGTTCCCTGGGCCAAGAGGCGCCCACGCTCGGTGCCCTTGGAGATGTCTTCCAGGGCGTCGGACATGAACTCAATATCGCCGAACTCGGCCTGGCCGGCATCCATCAGCATGCCGAGCATGGCCCCGGTCTCGATGGTGTCGATGCCGAGATCGTTGGCGACGGCGTTGAGCCGGGCCAGATCGTCGGGATCGCCTAGCCCGCAGTTGGTCCCCATCAGGCCGATGGTCTCGTACTCCATGGGGGAGACGAGTTCCTTGCCGTCGGCATCGACGTAGACGTTGGAACACTGGATCATGCAGCCCGGCATGCAGGCGTGTGAAATCTCACCACCGCGTTCGGCGTTCAGTTCCCGAATATAGTCGCCGCCCATCTTGAAGACTTCTTCGCGGGTGTCGACCATCCGCCCCGAGCTGAAGTTGCGCACGGGCAGCCCACCGACGCGGTTGGTGAGGTCGGAGACCATGGCCGTGCCGGTCGTTCTGAAGGCTTCAATGGCGGGCTCGGCGCCGAGCTTGGTGCTGTATTCGCGCACCGCCGTCATGATGCTCTTGCGGTCATTGAATGTCGGCATCTTGTGTTTGTCGGCGACGATGGCCTTGACTTTCTTGCTGCCCATCACGGCACCGACGCCGCCACGTGCCGCGATACGCTCGGGGCGGCCTTCCGGATCGGTGAAGGCGATTCCGGCCATCAGCCCCAGGTATTCGCCTACCTGGCTGCACAGGGCGAGGCTGACCTTGTCGCCGTACTTCTCGTGGAGAAGGGCGGCGGCCTCGAAATTGCCCTTGCCCAGGTAGGGCTCGGCCGACTCGAAGCGAATGGGGCCGTTCTTGGGGATGTGGATGACCACCCAGTCGGACGAGGCGCCATTGAGCGTGAACCCGACGATCTCTAACTGGCCGAGGGCGAATCCGAAGGTGCCGCCCGAATTGGCCTCCTTGATGCCGCCCGTCAACGGACTCTTGCAGCCGACGCTAATGCGGTTGGCATTGGAAAAATTGGTCCCGGCGAACGGCCCGGCGGAAAAGATCAGCGGGTTTTCCGATGACAGCGGGTCCACGGTGGCCGCGCCGCGCGCCAGCAGGGTCTTGACGATGAAATGCCGCCCGACGCGAACGATGTCCTCGCCATGCAACTCATCCGTTTCGATGGATTGATCGTCGAGGTTTATGTGGAGGTATTTGCGCATTGGAGTTACTAACGTGTTGTTTCGGGGGAAACAAAACCTACACCCGGACGCATAATCGCCAGGGGTCCATCAACCTAGATAAAACCTATATAACCCCAACCCGACGATCAAGGCGGACGTTTGACGCGGTTGCGGCGCCGACCTAATCTCCGCCCGCCCGCGCCGCAAAGCGCCGCCACCGCGGGGTCGAGCGTCGGCGTCCCGCCTAAGGATTTGTTCCGCCCATGATCGGAGAAGAAAGGAAGCGCACCGAGGACGAGCGCCTGATCACCGGGCAGGGGCTTTACGTCGACGATATCGCCTTGCCGGGCATGGAGTTCGTGGCCATCGTCCGCAGCCCCCATGCCCACGCCCGCATCGACGCCATCGACGGCGACACCGCGCAGCGCTTGCCCGGCGTGCGCGGTGTCTTCACCCTCG
The DNA here is from genome assembly GCA_036011345.1 of Rhodospirillales bacterium. Lineage (GTDB taxonomy): Bacteria > Pseudomonadota > Alphaproteobacteria > Rhodospirillales > JASLQF01 > JASLQF01. The sequence goes on from DASCNF010000192.1 coordinate 7,067, forward strand.
CCGAGTTGCCCGAACTGCGCGACGCCTTGCCGCCGCCGGTGATGAACGCCATGCCCATCCGTTCCTACCGCCAATCGGCGCTGGCCGACGGCGTCGTCCGCTTCGTCGGCGAGCCTGTGGCGGCGGTCCTCGCCGATAGCCTCGACGCCGCCGACGACGGCGTCGAGGCGGTGGCGGTCGAGTATTCGCCGCTGGCCCCCGTCACCGACGCCGAAGCGGCGCGCCGGGAGGGAGCGCCGCTGGTTCACCCGGAATGGGGCACCAACTTGGCCGGCGACATCGTGGCCGAGGTGGGTGACGTGGACAACGAGCTGGCCGCCTCCGACATCGTCGTCGGCGAGCGCTTTCATTCCGGGCGCATGACGGGATTGCCGTTGGAGCCACGAGGCGTGGTCGCCACCTGGGACGACCTGTCGGCCATGCTGACCGTGTGGACCGCCTCGCAGATGCCTTACGGGGTGCGCGAATACATCATGGTTGCCCTCGACCTGCCGCGTACGGCGGTGCGCGTCATCGCCCCCGACGTCGGCGGCGGTTTTGGGCCTAAAGCCGTGGTCTACGGCGAGGATCTGCTGTGCGCCATCTTGGCGCGGCGCTACAAGCGGCCGGTCAAGTGGATCGAGTCGCGCAGCCGGGCGTTCATGGCGACGGTGCACGGCCACGACCAGATCCATTGGGCGCGCCTCGGCGTCACGCATGACGGCATCTTCACCGTCCTCGACGACCGCTTCGTCATCGACAACGGCGCCTATCTGCCACGCGGCTCGCGCACCGCCAACAACGTCATTGCCCATTTGATGGGGCCGTACCGTTTCAAGGCGTTCCGCTGCCAGGGCGAGATCGTCTGCACCAACAAGGCACCCAACACCCCCTTTCGCGGGGCGGGGCGGGTGCAGTCAGTGTTCGTCACCGAGCGCCTGATCGAACTCGCCGCCCGCAAGCTCGGGCTCGATCCGGTCGAGCTCAGGCGGCGCAACCTGCTCGGCCCCGACGAGCTGCCGCTCGATCGCGGTATTTCCTACCGGCCGGGCATGCCCGTGGTCTACGATTCCGGCAACTACCCGGCGCTGCTGGCCGCCGCCGAGGAGATGATCGGCTATGGCGCGTTTCAGGAGAAGCGCCGTGCCGCCCTGGCCGAGGGCCGGCGCATCGGTTGTGCCATCGCGCTTTATACGGAAGGCACCGGCGTCACCCCGGCGGAAGGGGCGGCGGTCACGGTGAGCGAGCGTGGCCGCGTCCAGGTGGCCATCGGCGCCCCGTCCCAGGGCCAGGGCCACGCCACCACCATAGCCCAGGTTTGCGCCGAGCATCTTGGCGTGCCCTTCGACCACGTGACCGTGGTCGCCGGCGACACGGCGCGCTTCCCGGCGAGCCCGGTGAGCAGCGGTACCTTCGCTAGCCGCATCGCCGCCGTCACCGGTTCGGCCGTCGCTCTGGCCTGCGAAGACGTCGCCGAAAAGGTCTGTCAGGTTGCCGCCCGGCTCATGGAGTGCGCGCCCGGCGACCTGGTCATCGAAGACGGCCATGTGCATGTGAAGGGCGTGGCGGAGCACGGGCGCACTCTGGCCGAGGTGGCGGTGGCGGCGCGGGGCTCGGAATCGCTCGGCGAGAACGCCGAGCCCGGCCTCAGCGCGACGCGCTACTACCTGCCGGAGCAAGCCACCTGGGCGGCCGGGGCGCACGCCGCCATCGTCGAGGTGTGCACCGACACCGGCCACATCGAAGTCCTCGACTATGCCGTTGCTCACGATGTCGGCCGCGAGATCAACCCGACCGTCGTCGAAGGGCAAGTCCACGGCGGCGTGGCGCAGGGATTGGGCAGCGCGCTCTTGGAGGAGATCGTCTACGACGGCGACGGCCAACTGACTACCGGAACGCTGATGGACTACGCCGTGCCGCGCGCCGCCAGTTTCCCTGCCATCAAGGGGTGCGCCGTCAATTGCCCGTCCACCGTCAACGAACTCGGCGTCAAGGGGGCAGGAGAAGGCGGCACCATCCCCGGCCAGGCGGTGATCGCCAACGCCGTCGCCGACGCCCTCGGCGTCGAGGGGCCGGAACTCAACCGCATGCCGCTCAGCCCGCAATCGATCCTCGACCTGATACGGAAGGCATAACAATGAGCGCCGATAATCTCGACTACCTGTGGGACACCTATACGCACCGCTTCCTCGCTGAGGGCGTCCACTATCGCGACATGATGGATATACGCGGCGAGATCACCTCCATGGACCAATGGTGTCCCGTGTGGTCGGCGTCGGCGGCCCAAGCCGAGAAGCGCGCCGACCGGGCCTTGGATGCGGGGCTGACCCGCACCGCCGCCACCGAGCTGGCGCGCGCCTCGATCGATTATTTTTTCGCTCAGTATCTTTTGTGGGACGACGCCGAGAGCAAGGGCACCGCCCACGGCAACTGCGTGCGCACCTTCCGCCGCGCCACCGAGTATCTCGACCCGCCCCAGAGGCCGGTCGACATTCCCTTCGGCGACATCACGCTGCCCGGCTACCTGACGTTGCCGACGGGGGCCCAGAAGCCGCCGCTAGTGGTTTTGCTCGGCGGCCTCGACACAACCAAGGAAGAGCAGCTCGTCATCAATAGGCTGTGCGCCGATCGCGGTCTCGCTACCCTGACCTTCGACGGACCGGGACAGGGAGAGACCTTCGCCCGGGCCAAGCTCACTCCCGACTTCGGTGACGCGGTGGGCGCCGTGCTCGACTTCGCCGAGAAACTGGCCGAGATCGACGGCCAGCGCCTAGGGATCATCGGGCGCAGCCTCGGCGGCTTCTACGCGCCCAGGGCGGCGGCCTTGGACGGGCGCGTCAAGGCGGCCGTCGCCTGGGGCGCCATGTACCACCTGCGCAATTACGCCTCGATGCCCGAGCTTACCCAGGCCGGCTTCCTCTACGTGACCGGGTCGAAGTCCCTGGAGGACGCGCGCTCCTATTTCGAGAGCGTCGATCTCGACGGCATCGCTTCGCGCATCACGTGTCCGCTGATGATCGTGCACGGCGGCCTCGACCGCATCACGCCGACCGAGAACGCCACCATGATGCGCGATGCCGCCCAAGGCCCTACCGAGCTCTTGTTCTGGGAGGACAGCATCCACTGCGCCCACGACCGTTCGCACATCTGCCGGCCGGCGATGGCGGACTTCATGGGCAAGTGGCTCACCGCCTGAGCGGCACCGTCAAGCGCCGCCGAAGAACTCGATAACCTCGGCCGGAATCTCGGTTGCCTTCAGACGGCCCGCATCACTGGGGTGGCGGACGCCCCAGAAACGCACGTCCGTGGCCTCGACGGCGGCGGCGCCGGCGTTGGTGAGGGTATGCGTCATATCCAGGGTCTTGCGCTTGAAGCCGGTGATGCGCGTCTCGATCTCCAGGATGTCGTGCAGGCGGCACGGTCCCTTGAAGTTGGCGCGGGTCTCGATCAGCGGCAGGCCGACGATGCCGTGCGCCTCCTCAATCTGGCGCAAGGGCCAATCGGCGGCGTCGAAGAAGTTCCACATTGCCGTGTCGAACCAGCGGAAGTAGTTGGGGTAGTAGACCGCCCCGGACGGCGCGCAGTCGCCCCAACCGACGGTGACGGTCATCGTGCCGGTGTGTTTCACGACGGGTCCTTGTTGCTCTTGCCGGCGTCGGCGTGGCGCCGCTTGACAGGTGGCCGGGTGGGTCCAATTATGAGCGTACCAAATCAGTATTCGGTCTGCCACGGGGCGTGTCAATCGGCTCTCTCCCGGCGTCGACACCATTAAATTGCCAGCGGAGGGGCGCATGATCAAGATCACGGGTTTCGAACACGTTTCCATAGGGGCGGCCGACACCGAGCCCTCGGCCGGCGTCCTCGAGCTTTTCGGGATCAAGCCGCTGTACAATGAGGACATCCATCCTCACGGCGTCACCACCACCTATTACGAGCACGAGAACATCGAAGAAACCCGTGTCCGCTTCGAAATCATCCGCCCGGCTAACGAGCAAGCGCCGTTGAACAAGTTCCTCGAGAAAAGAGGCCCCGGCATCCACCACATCTGCATGCAGGTGGAGGACCTGGAAGACGCCATGAAGCAGATCAAGGACGCCGGCGGCCAACTGGTCGAACCCATCTTCGACGATTCGCGCGGGCGCCACGTGTTCGTCCATCCCAAGTTCACAGGCGGCTTCCTGCTCGGCCTGATTGAGCTCAAACCCGGCCAGAAGCCGTAGGCCGAATCATGTCCGGAAAGATTTCCCTGACCGTCCTCGAATGCGGCTGCACGGCCCTCGATTTCGAACTGGTCGCCACCGGCCATCCCGACAAGCAGGCGTCCAAGCACCTGAGCTGCGGTCACCCACGGCTCCGCGAAGGGCAGATAGCCCACCCCGTCTACGCTTACGTCATCGAGCACCCGGGCGGGCGGATACTGGTCGATACCGGCTTCAGCGACGCCGCCAAGAGGGATTGGAAGAACGAGCACTACAAGGGGGTGATGGACTATGAGCCCGGAGAGGACGGGCTGTTCTCCCAGCGTCTCGAACAGCATGGTCTGAAGCCCGAGGACTTCGACGACGTCATCATCACCCACTTGCACACGGACCACGCCGGCAACCTGCCCAAGTTTGCCGCCACCGACGCGCGCATCCTGCTCCACGAGGAGGAGTTGCGCGGCGTCGTCAACGTCAAGGGCGGCATGCTGCGCGACGACCTGATGACCATGTGGGGCGTCACCAGCCCGCAAGGTTTCACGCGCAAGGACTGGGCCTGCTTGATGCCCGATCGCGCCACGCCCGTGTTCGGTGACATGGAGATCTACCGCGGCATCTGGACGGTCAGCCTGCCCGGCCACACCTGGGGCTCCATCGGCGTCGCCGTCAACCTGCCCAATACGGGCTGGGCGCTGCTGGCTTCCGACCACATCTACCTGGCCGCCACGTGGGGCGACCCGTTCGTCGGCAACATCCTCAACCAGAACCCGCCGGAGTGGGCGCAGTCGGCGGTCAAGTGCCGCCGGTTGCAGGAGAAATACGATATGCGTATCTTCCCCGGCCACGACAGCAAGGTCATCGTTCCGGACAAGCACGAGCCCTTCCTACTGGAAAACGTGAGGCCGTCCTACGACTAGGGTCTTATCGTTCTGGATCAAATCGATCCAGAACGTGAATAAGCCCCTAAACATGACATTAGAGGGCGATTCACGTTTCAAATTGATTCAATTTGAAACGATCGTACTTTGACGGCGAGGCGATCGGGAACAATCATGCCGCGGACGATCCTGTCTCTGCCCAGCCTGGAGAGCCGCCCCAAGGCGGAATGGGAGGCGCGCGGCTGGTGGGGGCGCGAGCCCCTGTGGCGGCGCGTCCGCGACCGCGCCGCCACCCAGCGCAGAAAAGTGGCGGTCATCGACGAGACCGGCTCCCTCACCTATGGCGAACTCTGGGAGGCGGTGCTTGAGGGGGCTCGGGCCTTGCGCGGCGCCGGGCTCAACCGGGGCGAGATCGTGCTCACCCAGCTTCCCAACTGGCGGGAATACGTAATCATCTTGCTGGCCTGCGAGGTGAGTGGCGCCGTCTTCTCCTTCTGCCCCATCAAGTGGGGGTCACGCGAATGCGCCCGCGCGCTGGACCTGTTGCGCCCGAGGCTGTGGGTGACGTGCTCCGAGTTCCTGGGCGATGGACGCATGGAAGTTATCAATACCGCCCTTGAGGCGGCGGCGGAGCCGGTGGAGACGGTGTTCGTCCGCGACGCCGTGAATGAGTTCCGCACTTGGTCCGAGGTCGTGGACGCGGCTCCCGCGCCCGTTCCCGCCATGACCGGGGAAGAGGCCATCGCCAACGCCGGCGTCGGTCTCTATCCCCTGGAGATCGCCGTTACCTCGGGGACCACGGGCCACCCCAAGGGGGTCGTCCATGCCCACGACACCGCGCTCGACACCGTGCAATCGACTATCGACCGGCAAGGCATCGGCGAAGAGGACGTCATCCACTTGGCGCTGCCGGTGGGCCACACCTTCGGGTATTTCTACGGCGTGCGCTGCGCCTTGCAAGCGGGCGGTACGGTGTTGTTGCAGGAGCGCTGGGATCCGCGGAGCATGGCCGAGCTGGCGCGCGCCCACGGGGTCACCGTTTCCCTTGGCACCGCTGCCTTCATCATCGATCTCTTGGGCGCTGGCGAGGACGTCCTCCGGGCGTTGGACGGCATGTGGCTGTTTACCCAGTCGGGGGATGCGCTGCCCGGTCCGGTCGTCGAGCGCGCCCACAAAGAACTGCCGTTCCGCGTCTCCCGGGCACTCGGTATGAGCGAGTTCGGCCACGCCACTTCGACCGACGCCGACTCACCTGTCGGGCGCATCTTCGACAGCGCCGGGAGCGCCCAGGCCGAGATCGAGATCGACATCGCCGACGCTGACGGCAAACGCTTGCCGCCTGGCAGCGAAGGCCGCATCCTGGTTCGTGGCCCCGCCGTCTGCGCCGGCTACCTGCGCCCCGACGGCACCATCGACGACGTGGTGGACGGCGACGGGTTCTTCGACACCGGCGACCTCGGCAAGCTCAACGAAGAGGGCTACCTGCGGGTCACCGGACGGCTCAAGAACGTGCTGCGGCGCGGCGCCGAGACCGTGCCGGTAGCCGACCTCGAGGACGTGCTGTCTTCCCACCCGGACGTGGTGCTCGCCGTGGTCGTCGGGCTCCCGGACGCGCGCTTGGGCGATAAGCCCATCGCCTGCGTCGAGCTCCGCCCGGGCGCCAGCCTGACCATGGACGACGTGCGCGAATGGTTCGGTGGCCAGGGGATCACCCGCAAGTTCTGGCCCACCGACATCCACCTGGTTGGCGAATGGCCGACCGGGGCAACTGGCAAGAGCGACCGCCGCCTGCTTCTTGCCGAGTACCAGAAGGCTTTGGGCGCCACCTAATGCCCGGGCCCAACTATAGAGGAGGAACCATGCAAGACGAATCCCCCATCCTGGCCGAGGTCGCCGACGGCATCGCAGTGCTGACCCTGAACCGGCCGCGCGCCCTCAACGCCCTCAACCTGGAGATGCTGCACACCATGTGGGAGCACGTGACCGCCTGGCGGGACGATGCGAGTGTGCGCGCCGTCGTTGTCCAGGGCGCCGGCGACAGGGCGTTTAGCGCCGGCGGTGACGTGCGCGCCGTGGTCGAGAACCGTGGTGACGACGTCTTCATGCACGAGGTGTATCGCATCGAATACGTCTACGACGGGATGATCCACCATTACCCCAAACCCTATATCCCGCTCATGGATGGCATCGTCATGGGCGGTGGTGCCGGCGTCTCGGTGCACGCGCCAGGCCGGCGCATCGTCACCGAAAAGACGATGTTCGCCATGCCGGAGACGGCGCTTGGCCTGTTCCCCGACATGGGCGCCTCGCACTTCCTGGCCGGCGCCCCGGGATTGCTGGGCATGTACCTGTCGTTAACCGGAGTGCGCATCGGCGCCGCCGACGTTATCCACGCCGGTTTTGCCGACTACCACATGCCGAGTGGCGCCCTCGACGACCTGATCGCCGCCTTGCGCGCCGGCGAGGACGCCGACGCCGCCATCGCCCGCCTCTCCACCAACCCGGGCCCGGCGACCCTGGTCGAAGTGAGAGACGCCATCGAGCGCTGCTTCTCCGCCGACAGTCTTGAAGGAATCGTCGTCGCCCTCGAGGCGGAAGAGGGGGAATGGGCGGCCAAGAACCTGAAACTAGTGCGCGCCATGTGCCCGTTCAGCCAGGCCGTCACCTTCAAGGACCTGCACATGGGCGCCGGGCGCTCCATAGAGGAATGCCTGAGCACCGCCTTTCGTATCGCGCTCAGGTTCATGGACCGCGACGACTACTTCGAGGGCGCCCGCGCCATCCTTATCGACAAGGACAATGCGCCGCGCTGGAACCCCGAAACCATCGAGAAGGTCGACGCCGCCGAGGTGGAGGCCTGCTTCGCTCCCTTCGACGGCAGGTTCAAGGAACTGGCCTTCGACTAAATTCCATGCATCAAGGACACCGCCATGATGAGTGTACGTAACGGCCGAGAATTTCTGAGCATCCCGGGCCCCACCACCGTGCCCGACGAAGTCCTCGGCGCCATGCACCGCCCGGCCATCGATATCTATTCCGGGGCCCTGGTCGACGTGACGGAAAGCTGCTTCGCCGACCTCGGCGGCATCTTCGGCACCCAAGGCCGGGTTTATGTCTATGCCGCCAACGGTCACGGCGCGTGGGAAGCCGCCTTGGCCAACGTTCTTTCACGCGGCGAGCGCATCCTGGTCCTGGAAAGCGGGCGCTTCGCCAAGGGCTGGGGGGAAATCGCGGCCATGCTTGGCATCGGCGTCGAAAGCATCCCCAACGACGGACGCCGCGCCGTCGATGCGGCGGCGCTCGAAGCCCGCCTGCGCGAGGATAAGGAAGGCGCCATCAAGGCGGTGCTGGTGGTCCAGGTGGATACGGCTTCCAGCGTGGTCAACGATATCGCCGCCCTTCGCAAGGCCATGACCGATGCCGGGCATGACGCCCTTCTCATGGTCGACGTCATCGCGTCGCTCGCTACCATGCCATTCGAGATGGACGACTGGGGGGTCGACGTCGCCGTCGCCGGTTCTCAGAAGGGCTTGATGACGCCGCCCGGGCTGAGCTTCATCGGCGCCGGCGAAAAGGCGATGGCGGCCCACGCCAACGCCGGGTTGCGCACGTATTACTGGGATTGGACCCAGCGCGAGGGTCCGCTGCATTATCAGAAATACTGCGGCACCCCTCCGGAACACCTGATGTTCGGGTTGCGCAAGGCGTTGGACATGCTGCTCGAAGAGGGCCTCGACAACGTCTTTCACCGTCATCGCCTGATCGCCGGGGCCGTGCGCCGCGCCGTCGGCGTGTGGGCGGAAGGCGCGATGCTGGAGTTCAACATCGTGGAGCCTGCCGAGCGCGCCGATTCGGTGACCACCATCCTCATGAACGAACCCCCTGGCCCCGGGCGGCTCTTGAAATACTG
>DASCNF010000193.1:0-9709 GCA_036011345.1 Rhodospirillales bacterium
ATCTGGATCCCAGAGCCTATCTAAAGGAAAACTTGGATCGGATCGATGTTCAATTCGATCAGGACACGAAAGAACATAATCTAAAAATTGCGTTCAAGTTACCTCTGGTCGGTGATGGTATCGAATATGAGGATGCAAAATTGAAAGGGAAGGGGTACCGGGTATTAGAGGGAGATCAAAATACCGATGTTTCAATTCCGTTGAAGGATAACACTGGAAAGTCCAAAGTACCCCCTTACAGAACTATTCCACGGTGACGCTTTTCGCTAGGTTACGCGGCTGGTCGATGTCGGTGCCCTTGAGGACGGCGACGTGATAGGCCAAAAGCTGCACGGGGATGGCGTAAAGGATGGGCGCCACGAAGGGATCGACGGCGGGCAGCGTCACCGTGGCGGAGACGAGATCGGCGAGGCGCGCCGCCCCCGCCGCGTCGCTGATAAAGACCACCCGCCCGCCCCGCGCCATCACCTCTTGGACGTTGGAGGCGGTCTTCTCGAACAACCCGTCGAAGGGCGCGATGACGATCACCGGCACGGTCTCGTCGATGAGGGCGATGGGCCCGTGCTTCATCTCGCCGGCGGCATAGCCCTCGGCGTGGATGTAGGAGATTTCCTTGAGCTTGAGCGCACCCTCGAGGGCGATCGGATAGCTCGAGCCGCGCCCCAGATAGAGCACGCCAGCGGCCTCGGCCACGCCGTGGGCGATGTCGCGCAGGCGCTCATCGTGGTTGAGCACCTCGGCGGCCCTGGACGGCACCTCGGTCAGGGCCAGGGCGAGGCGCGCCTCCTCTGCGTGATCGATGGCGCCGCGGGCGCGCGCCGTGACGATGGTCAAGCAGGCCAGCACGGTGAGTTGGGTGGTGAACGCCTTGGTCGACGCCACCCCGATCTCGGGCCCCGCGAAGGTCGGCAGCACGGCGTCCGATTCGCGGGCGATGGCGCTTTCCGGCGCGTTGACAATGGAAAGGATGTGCTGGCCTTGGCTCCGCGCGTAGCGCAGGGCCGCCAGGGTGTCGGCGGTCTCGCCGGATTGGGAGATGAACAGCGCCACGCCGCCCTCGGGCATGGCGGCACCGCGGTAGCGGAACTCGGACGCGATGTCGACCTCCACCGGCATAGCGGCGATGCCTTCCATCCAGTACTTGGCGACGCTGGCGGCATAGAACGAGGTGCCGCAGGCAATCAGCGTGATCTTGCTGGCGGCGGCCGGATCGAAGGGAAGATCGGGAAGCGTGATGGCGCGCGTCGCCGGATTGATGAAGGCGTGCAGGGTGTCGCCGATGACCTGCGGTTGTTCGTAGATTTCCTTGAGCATGAAGTGGCGGTGCCCGCCCTTGCCGATGGCGGCGCCCGAGAGCGCCGTCTCGCGCACCTGGCGCTCGACCGCATTGCCTTCGGCGTCGAAAACGTCGGCGCCGACCCGGGTGATAACCGTCCAGTCGCCCTCCTCCAGATACATGATCTTCTTGGTGAGCGGCGCCAGCGCCAGGGCGTCGGAGCCCAGGTACATCTCGCCCTCGCCGAAGCCGACGGCAAGTGGGCTGCCCTTGCGGGCGCCGATCATAAGGTCGTGCTCGCCGGAGAATATGATGGCCAGCGCGAAGGCCCCGTCGAGACGTTTCAGCGCCGCCGAGGTGGCCTCGGCGGGGCCCATTCCTTCTTCCAGATAAAGGGTGATGAGGTGCGCCACCACCTCGGTGTCGGTATCGGAAGCCAGCACGTGGCCAGTCGCCACCACCTCGTCGCGCAACTCCTGGAAGTTCTCGATGATGCCGTTGTGGACGAGGGCCACCCTCTCGGTCGCGTGGGGGTGGGCGTTCTGTTCGTTGGGCACCCCGTGGGTCGCCCAGCGCGTGTGGCCGATGCCGGTGGCCCCGGCGATGGGCTCATCGCCGATCAGGCGCTCCAGGTTGATGAGCTTTCCCTCGGCGCGGCGGCGCTCGATGCCCCCGTCGACCAGGGTGGCGACGCCGGCCGAATCGTAGCCCCGGTATTCGAGCCGCTTGAGCCCCTCGAGGAGGAGCGGCGCGACGGCGGCCTTGCCGACGATGCCGGTGATCCCACACATGGGAGCCTATCCGTCCCTCTTTGCCTTGGACTTTTCCTTCGCCTGGCGCTTCGGTGCGCCTCCGCCCTTGGCCTGGCGTTTCCGGAAACGGGCGGCGGCGCCATCTATTTCCTTCTGGTCGGACCTGGTGACGGCAAGCGCGTCCGTCGCCACGTCCCTGGTGATGACGCTGCCCGCCCCGATAATGGCGCCGGCGCCGACCTTGACTGGGGCGACGAGGGCCGCGTTGGAGCCGATGAAGGCGCCGACGCCGATGTCGGTGAAGTGCTTGTTGATGCCGTCGTAATTACACGTGATGGTGCCGGCGCCGACGTTGGCGCCGGCGCCGACCCGGGCGTCGCCCACGTAGGCTAGGTGGTTGATCTTGGCCTCGGCCTCGACCGAGGCGTTCTTGATTTCCACGAAGTTCCCGATGTGGGCTTCGGCCGCGATGCGCGCCCCGGGGCGCAGACGGGCGAAGGGGCCGACGCGGGCGCCGGCCCCGACATGGGCGCCCTCAACATGCGAAAAGGCGAGGATTTCGGCGCCGTCGCCTACCTCGACGCCGGGGCCAAACACCACGTGGGGGCCGACGGTGACGTCGCGCCCGAGGCGGGTATCGAAGCTGAGGTAGACACTGGCGGGATCGAGCAGCGTGGCGCCCCCGGCCATGGCCCGTTGGCGCAGACGATCCTGGGCCACGGCCTCGGCCGCCGCCAGCTCGGCCCGGGAATTGATGCCCATGAGCTCCGATGGTGATCCTTCGACGACGGCCGAAGCCAGCCCGTCGGCGCGCGCCAGGGTGACGATGTCGGTGAGGTAGTACTCGCCCTTGGCGTTGTCGTTGCCGAGGCGCTGCAAGAGGCCGAACAAGAGCTTGCCGTCGATAGCCATGACCCCGGAATTACAGAGATCGACGGCCAGCTCGTCGGGTGACGCGTCGCCGGCCTCGACGATAGCCTCGAGGGCACCGTCGGGCCCGGTGATCAGGCGTCCGTAAGCGCCCGGCGCGTCGGCGCGGAAGCCGACCACGGCGAGCCCCGGGTGGGGTGCTGAGCGGCGCGCCGCCAGCACGCTCTCCATGGTCTCGGGCGTGATCAGCGGCGCGTCGCCGTTGAGGAGCAGCACGTCGCCGGAAAAGCCGGCCAGCGCCTCCTTGGCGGCCAGGGCGGCGTCGCCGGTGCCCAGTTGCTCGGCCTGCACAGCGGTGGTGTGGGGCGCCACCACCTCGGCGACGGCGTCGGCGCCGGAGCTGGGACCGACGACGACGACGGTGCGCGCCACGCCGGCCTCGGCGAGGCTCGCCATCAGGTGCGCAATCATGGGCCGCCCGGCGAGCCCGTGCAGGACCTTGGGCACATCGGATTCCATGCGCGTGCCGAGGCCCGCGGCGAGGACGATGGCGGCGGAGCTGGCGACGGATTTTGTCTTGGTCATCGTGTGGCGGCTGGTTACAAGGCCCGGAAAACGTGGCGCAACTTGACACACACCGGGAATTCGGCCAAGTCAAAGATTGTTACGGATTTTTACAGGCTCGGCGTTCCTTGACAGGGGGTGGGGCGCGTCCTTATATGGCGGCCCTGCCAGCCCCGGCGGGCGCGTAGCTCAGCGGGAGAGCGCTCCCCTCACACGGGAGAGGTCGTTGGTTCAATCCCATCCGCGCCCACCATTCCCCTCCCCTCCATCCTGACCGACACCTCGCTTTCGCCGCTGGCGCCGTGTGCTAATCTCCCCGCCATGGACGAGTTCTTGGAAATCAGCCCTGACGTACAGGGCGCGCTCGCCGACGGCGCGGCGGTGGTGGCCCTCGAATCGAGTCTCATCTCGCACGGCATGGGGCGCCCCCGCAATGTCGAGACTGCCCTCGCCCTGGAGGAGATCGTGCGTGGCGAGGGAGCGCTGCCGGCCACCGTCGGCGTCGTCGGAGGTCGCCTCAAGGTGGGACTGGACGCGAGCGAAATCGAGGCCATGGGCACCACCGGCGCCGCCAAGGTGAGCCGCCGCGACCTGGCTCTGGTCATCGCCCAAGGGTCCAGGGGCGGCACCACGGTGGCGTCCACCATGTTCGCCGCCGCAAGGGTCGGCATCCGCGTCTTCGCCACCGGCGGCATCGGCGGCGTACACCGGGGCGCCGAGCGCAGCTTCGACGTTTCCGCCGATCTCGAGGAACTGGCGCGCACCCCGGTCTGCGTGGTGTGCGCCGGGGCCAAGAACATCCTCGATCTGGCCAAGACGCTGGAGTATCTGGAGACTCGGGGCGTGCCAGTGATCGGCTACGGCACCGGCACCTTCCCCGCCTTCTACACCGCCGACAGCAGCCTGGCGCTCACCCAGCGGGTGGAGACGGCGGCCGAGGCGGCAAGGGCCCTCGAGGTGCAATGGGGACTTGGGCTAGCCAGCGGCATGGTCATCGCCAACCCGATCCCGGCCGAGCATGGGATCGAGCGCGCCGCCATGGAAAGCATGGTCGAAGACGCGGCGGCCGAGGCCGAGGTGCTGGGCGTCCGCGGCAAGGACGTGACGCCCTACCTGCTGGACAAGCTCGGCGAATTGACGGCGGGCAGGAGCCTGGAGGCCAACGCGGCACTCTTGAAGAACAACGCGGCGGTGGCGGCGCGCATCGCCGTCGCCTACGCCAGGCTGGACGATTGAGCGGCGCCGTCGCGTTGGGTGTAGCAGCGGGCGGGGCTCAGCCCGACATGTTTTTGCGCGCCTTGTACAAGGGATCGACGGGGGGTAGCGGCTTGGCCGGACGGCCGGGCTCGATCTCGCCGAGGGCGTCGGTTTCGTGCATGGTGGTGAGGCAGCGCCGGGCCAAGTCTTGGTAGACTATGGTGCCCTTTTCCTTCCAGGCGATCTCCTCGTCGGTGACCTGGCGCACGACCTTGGCGGGGATGCCGGCGACGAGGCTGCGCGGCGCGAACTCGGTCGCCGCCTTGACGAAAGAGAGGGCGGCGACGATGCACTCCTCGCCGATGACCGCGCCGTCCATGACCACGGCGTTCATGCCGATCAGCGCGTTGCGCCCGACCCGGCAGCCGTGCAGCACCGCGCCGTGGCCGATGTGCCCCCAGTCCTCGACGATGACCTCGGTACCGGGGAAGGTGTGCAGCACGCAGGTATCCTGGATGTTGCAGCCATCGCCGACGACGATGCGCCCGATATCGCCGCGCAGGGACGCGCCGGGCCCGATGTAGCACCCAGCGCCGACGACCACGTCGCCGATGAGGGTGGCCGTCGGGTGGACGAAGCTGGTCGGGGTGACGACGGGAACGATGCCGTCGATGGCGTAAACCTTGACCATACGCGCTGCCTCGTGGCTGAAGGCGGAGGAACGGGGGCGCTTTGTAGCACGCGCCGGCGCCCGGAGCGAGCACCGGGGCGTCGGTCAGGACCTGAGCACCAGGGTCTGCCAGCCGTCAATGGTGATGCGCCGCCACGCTCGCAGTCCGCGCCGGCGGTGGGCGGCGAGGACGCCGGCGCCGGCGCCCTCCAGGAATCCCGAAAGCACAGCGGCGCCGGGCCGCGCCAGGACGCCAGCGAGGGCGGGTGCCATGCGACGCAAGGGCCGCGCCAGGATGTTGGCGACGACGAGGTCGTAGGGGGCGCCGCGGCGCACGCAGGGGGCGCCGTAGCCGTCGCCCTGGCCGGCGCGCACCCGCCCGCCGACACCGTTCCGTTCGGCGTTGGCGCGCGCCACGCGCACCGCGACGGGATCGATATCGCAGGCGACGACGGGACGGCGCCACGTCTTGGCCATGGCGATGGCGAGCAGGCCGGCGCCGCAGCCCATGTCGAGGGGGACACGGAAACGGCGGCGCCGGGCCAGGGCGTCGAGGGCCACCAGGCATCCCCGGGTCGACGGGTGCTCGCCGGTGCCGAAGGCCGCCCCGGCATCCATGACGATAGCGAGGCTTGGCGCCGGCCTGTCTTCACCCAAGCCAAGCCTCGGCTTGGCACCGAGAGGCGCCATCTCGTGGGAACCATGGATATAGTAACGCCCGGCCTCGATGGGCGGAAAGGCGTGGACGCTTTCGGCCAGCCAGTCGCGGGACTGGAGGCGGCCGAAGCGGAGTGCCGGCGCCTTCGTGCCCAGCGCCGCCGCCACCCCGTCGAGGGCCCGGGCGAGCACCGCCCGCCGGGGGCGCTCCTGGCAAATCCCCTCGACGGCGGCCTCGCCGCCATCGCTATCGGCGGACCACGATACCGATTGGCAGAAGGGCTCCAGGGCCTCGGCGAAGGCGCCCGCCGCCGCCGGGACGGCGATTCGAACGCACCAGAGCGAGACCGTCTCCGCCATCGCCGGCGCCGCACTCACGCTCCGGGCAGGGGCACGCTGCTCGGCGTGGCGGCGATGCGCGCAAATTCCGCTTGCTCGAGGAGCGCCGGGTCGCGCAGAAATTCGATAAAAAAATCGGTGGTGTCGCCGCCCCAGAACAACTCGCCCCTGGCGTCGAAGGTGGGCACCCCGTAAATGCCCCGGGCCAGGGCGCGCTCGCCGTTGGCGATGAGCGCCGCCTTGACCTCGGCGTCGGCAACCAATCCATCGGCGTCGTCGGCGCCGACGGCCTCAGCGATGGCACGCCAGCCGATGTCGTCGTCGGGGAGCAGGCCGTCCCGCCAGATGCAGCGGAAGATGGCCTCGACCACGTCCCGCCAGTTGCCGAGGGCGATGCACAGCCGGAGCGCCCTGATCGGATTGAAGGGAAAGGCCGGGGGCAGGGTGTAGGGGATGGCGTCGCGGCGCGCCAGCCAGGCGACGTGGCGCATGGTGAAAAGGCGCTTGGGCGGAATCTCGGCCGGCCCCTTGTGCCCCCAATGCCCCAAGAGCCCGGCGAAGAGCACGGGGCGGAACGCGATCTCTACATCGTCTGGCAACTCGGCGAGACGGAACAACTGCAAATACGAGAAGGGCGAGACGAAATCGAAGTACCACTCGACGGTTTTCATGCAACCAAACTCCCGGGCCTGGGGCGAGGCTAGACCGCATCCACGAAGCTGTCGACCACCTTCTTGTTGCCCGCCTTCTCGAAGGCGATCTCCAGCTTGTTGCCGTCGATGGCGGTGACGTGGCCGTAGCCGAACTTCTGATGAAAGACGCGCTGGCCAGCCTCGAAGGCCTGCGGCGGGCCGTTGTGGCACGGTACCTGCCAGGTGGCGTGGTCGATGGTGGCGGCCGGGCGGCGACGGCGGTGCCCCCAACCGGCACCGTCGAAGAAGGCGGCGCCGTCGCTCAGTTCGCCGCCGCCGTAGAGCCCCGGCTGCGCGGCGTGCTCGACGTGTTCGGCCGGCAGCTCGTCGACGAAGCGCGACGGCAGGGCGCTCTGCCACTGGTTATAGATGCGGCGGTTGGCGGCGAACAACACGATGGCGCGGCGCCGCGCCCGCGTCAGCCCGACGTAGGCGAGGCGGCGTTCCTCCTCGAGGCCTTTCACCCCGTCCTCGTCGAGGGCGCGCTGGTGGGGGAACAGCCCCTCCTCCCAGCCGGGCAGGAAGACGGTGTCGAACTCCAGCCCCTTGGCGCCGTGCAGGGTCATCAGGTTGACTTTGTCGTCGACCAAGGAATCGGCGTTCTCCATGACCAGGCTGACGTGCTCGAGGAAGCCGGCCAGGTTCTCGAATTCCTCAAGCGCCGCCACCAGTTCCTTCAGGTTCTCGAGCCGGCCCGGGGCCTCGGGGGACTTGTTGGCGCGCCACATGTCGGCATAGCCGGATTCGTCGAGCACCGTGGCCGCCAGCTCGGCCGGGCCGACGGCGCCAGCGAGGCCGCGCCAGCGCGCGAAATCCTCGAGCAAGCCGGCTAGGGTACGGCGCGCCTGGGGCCTGAGCTCGTCGGTGTCTGTGAGCCGCGCCGCCGCCATGCTCAGCGCCATGCCGTCGGCGCGGGCCAAGTGGTGCAGGGTCTGCAAGGCGACCTTGCCGAGGCCGCGCTTAGGCACGTTGACGATGCGCTCGAAGGCGAGGTCGTCGGCGGGTTGCGCGATGACCCGGAAATAAGCGATGGCGTCACGCACCTCGAGGCGCTCGTAAAAGCGCTGGCCGCCGATCACCCGGTAGGGGACGCCAAGGGTGATCAGGCGCTCCTCGAACTCACGGGTCTGGAACCCGGCACGCACCAGCACCGCCATCTCGTTAAGGGCGTGGTCCTTGGCCTGCAGGGCCTCGATCTCGTCGCCGACGGCGCGGGCTTCCTCCTCGCCGTCCCACACGCCCCGCACCTGCACCTTCTCGCCTTCGTCCAGTTCCGTCCACAGGGCCTTGCCGAGCCGACCCTCGTTGTGGGTGATGAGGTCCGAGGCCGCCCCCAGGATATGGGGCGTCGAGCGGTAGTTGCGCTCCAGGCGCACGATGCGGGCGCCTGGGAAGTCCTTCTCGAAGCGCAGGATGTTGCCAACCTCGGCGCCGCGCCACGAATAGATCGACTGGTCGTCGTCGCCGACGCAGCAGATGTTCTTGTGGCCCCGGGCGAGCAGGCGCAGCCACAGGTACTGGGCAACGTTGGTGTCCTGGTATTCGTCGACCAGGATGTAGCGGAACATGCGCTGGTACTTGGCCAGCACCTCGGCGTCGCCCTGGAAGAGCTCCAGCGCGTGCAAGAGAAGATCGCCGAAATCGACGGCGTTGAGGGTCTTCAGGCGGCCCTGGTAGTCGGCGTAAATCTCCACCAGCCTCCCCCGGGCAAGGTCGGGGACGTCGGCGCCCGCCACCCGGTCCGGCGTCAGGCCGCGGTCCTTCCATCGCTGAATGACGCCGAGGACGGCGCGTGCTGGTGATTTCTTGTCGTCGATGTCGTGGGCCTCGAGGATCTGCTTGAGGAGCCGCAACTGGTCGTCCTCGTCGAGGATGGTGAAATTCGGGGTCAGCCCCACCGCCTCGGCATGGGTGCGCAGGATACGCGCGCTGAGCGCGTGGAAGGTGCCGACCCACCAGCCTTCCACGACGCGCCCGACGTGCGCCGCCACCCGGTCCTTCATCTCGCGCGCCGCCTTGTTGGTGAAGGTCACGGCGAGCATTTCCCACGGCCGCGCCAAACCGAGCATGAGGATGTGGGCGAGCCGCGTAGTCAGCATCCGTGTCTTGCCGGTACCGGCGCCGGCCAGCACGAGGACGGGTCCGTCTGTGGCCTCGACGGCGGCGCGCTGGCTGTCGTTGAGAATGTTCAGGTAGGGAGGATCAGCGGCCGGGACCGGCGGGGCGTCGGAGGCGGGCCCGGCTTCGTCGGCCGGCGGCACCCTCTCGGCTAGCTCGAAAGGATCAGACATGGGCGGTTTATAGCACGTGCCGACGGAATGTATCAGCGTCCGATCACGCAATCCTGAAGTGCCGGTGCTATTTTTGCGGCACCGCGCGCACTACACTTGGCCGGTGAGCACACGGACCTTGCATCCCTGGCGGAGACCCGGGCCATGACCGGCGGGACCGGTGCCCTTGGCGCATGGCGGTTGGGCGCCGCCATGGCTGCCACAGTTACCATCGTCTCCGTGCTGTCGATTTCCACGGCCAACGGCACGGCGCACCAGTCCGAAAACGTCGCCTCGCCGGAAGCCCTCGCCCTAGCGGTGCGCGCCGTCGTCGGCCTACGCGCCGAGATACCTGCCGACGCCAGCACCGCGGCAAGTCTGGGCACCGAACGCTCGGGCAACGGGGTGCTCATCGACAGCAA
>DASCNF010000194.1:0-5125 GCA_036011345.1 Rhodospirillales bacterium
GTGCCAACGCTGGCCTTGCCGAAAGCACGTCCGTCGCCTTCCAACTGGCCGAGGTTGAAGTGGCGCGAAACCTGTTTTGGAAATTCCCGCGGCGGTTCGATGATTCGCGACCAAGACCAGCTCCGGTACGGGCCGGGGAAATCCACGGCGGGGTAAGAGACGATGGTGAGAACTGGATATAATCATCATGGATATGATGATTACTTGGTAAATATCGGCTAGACTACCGCTCAACGACATGCATTTGGCGGCGTTCACGAAAGAGAGGATCGGGCCCTCGTGTGGTTCGGATTCGCTCTGCCACTGCGCTGGCGATGTTGGAGGAACGGCTCGAAGACCGCCCCGCTCAAACCCAGTCTTACCCATTTCGCGCTGTTTTACAGCGATCTGCCGCGGATGAAGGATTTGTACGCCCGCGTGACAGGCCTAGCCCCAACCGGCCTGGGTGAGAAGGAACATCGATGAACGGACCGACTCGAAACCTTGCCGAGGTGGCCACATTGCCCAAGGAAGAAGCCTTTACGGTCCACGTCTGGCTGTTCGGCGCGTTGTCGGCGTTGACGCCCGAGCGTCCACTGGTTCTTCGCCTCACCGAGCGCTTCACCGCCGGCGACGTGATCGAGCGACTCGGCGACCGACTCGGTGACGAATTCACCTCCCGTGTGCTGTTTTCGCCGGGTGAAAAGTTCAGCCATTGCCGCATCTTCGTCGACGGGTTCGCGGTCGAGAACCTCGACGAACCGCTCGCCACCGGGGAAATCGTCTCGATTGAGTTTATTTTGATGATCGCGCCCGAGGGCGGCTAGCGAGAAAAGAAGGAGAAGGGGCGATGAACCTCATCCGACCCGGCGAAAAACAAGAGGCGAGGCCGAACCTCTCCGACGACGTCTGGCTGCCGTCGTCTTGCAGCCTGTGTTATGGCACCTGCTCGATCTTGGCGCACCGCGTCGACGGCGTGGTGGTGAAGATCGAGGGCAATCCCGACAGCGTGGTCGGCAAGGGCCGGCTCTGCGGCAAGGGCGTCAGCGGGCTGATGAGCCACTACGACCCGCACCGGCTCAAGAAGCCGCTCCGGCGCACCAACCCCGATAAGGGGATCGGCATCGATCCCGGCTGGAAGGAAATCTCGTGGGACGAGGCGCTCGACGAGATTGCAGCTCATCTCAGGCGCATCCACGAGGACGACCCGCGCAAACTCACTGTCCAGCGGACAACTACCGTGACCTCCGGTCGCTCGCCGTTCCAGTCCTTCGCCGCCGGCTTCGGCACCCCTAACATCTCGACCGCGGGCGGCGGACTCCACTGCGGCAACGGCGCCCATCTGATCAGCGGCATCATGCACGCTTCGTGGTCGATCGTCCCTGACTTCGAGTATTGCAACTACGCAGTCTATTTCGGCGCCTCCAAGGGCCACGCCGCCGGTCATGCCTCATGCTCGAACATGGGAAAGGCGGCGGATGCGCGGGCCGACGGCATGAAGATGGTGGTGGTCGATCCGATGTGCAATTTCGCCTCTGCCAAGGCGACCGAATGGGTGCCGCTCCGCGTCGGCACCGATGCGGCGCTGGCGCTCGCCATGTGCAACGTCATGGTCAACGAGCTCGGCGTCTATGACGCCTCCTACCTCAAGGCCAAGACAAACGCGCCCTACCTGATCGGGCCCGACGGGCTCTACGTCCGGGACGCCGAGACAGACGCCCCGCTGGTCTGGGATAGCGCCGCCGGCCAGGCGCGGCCTTTCGGTGACGCGGATGCCGAGGACATGGCGCTTGAAGGATCTTTCGAGGCACAAGGCGTTGGCTGCCAGCCGGCGTTCGATATCTTGCGCCAGCACCTTGAGCAGTTCACGCCCGACTGGGCCGAGGAGATTTCAACCATCCCCGCCGCCGACGTCCGCCGGCTCGGCACGGAGTTCGCCAGTGAGGCGCGCATTGGTTCGACTATCGTGATCGATGGCGTGACACTACCCTACCGGCCGGCGGCGGCGATCGCCTTCCGCGGCTCGCAGGGGCACATGAACTCGGTCTACAACCTCCTCGCCATCGATCTGTTGAATCAGCTCGTCGGCTCGGCCGATATGGTAGGCGGCTGCCTCGGCTTCAACCCGGCCTGCCACGGCCATCCCGACACCGGGCGGCCCTACTACGTGCCCCACCCGGACGAGGACGGACTGATGATCGCCGGCATGTGGATGGGCTACCTCTACCCGTACCCCATCCACGAGCCGACGCTGCCCGAGAAAACCGGCCTGCAAGACCTGTTCGTCCTGGGCATGACATCGCCGTTTCTCTCTTCGACCGATTCCGAAGAGCTTTGGCAAAAGTTCGACCTGCCCTACCGGCCGGCGATGTTGATCAATCACGGCTGCAACCTCATGATGAGCATCGCCAACAAGGAGACCATCGCCGAGGCACTCAAGAAGTACGAATTCATTGTCTCGTTTGATCTACTTTTGACCGAGACGTCGGACTTCGTGGACATCGTGCTGCCCGACTGCGACTACTTGGAATCGGTCGATTCGCGATCCAATTTTCCGTTTATCTTCAGCCTGCCCGGCGGCATGGGCGAGTGGTGCTGGCCGATCCGCCAGCCTGTCGTCGAGCCCGATGGTGAGCAGCGCCGCTTCGCCGACGTGCTGGCCGACCTCGCCGAGCGCGCCGGCTTTGGACCCGACTACAACGCGGCACTCAACGCCGGGCTCGACCTGCAGCCGCCGTACCGCCTGGCGCCCGACCGCAAGTATAGCTCCGAGGAGGTATGCGACGCCGAACTCAAATCCAAATTCGGCGACGAACGCGGATACGAGTGGTTCAAGGAGCACGGCCTGATCAAGTGGCCCAAGATGCCTCAAGAGGTCTACTGGCGCCACTTCGAGCCGGTGCGGGTGCCTATCTACTGGGAGTGGATGCCGACGGTCCGCGACAAGATGAATGCCATCACTGAGCCCCGCGGCATCACCATGCCGGAGGAATACTACCGGCCGCTGCCCGAATGGCTGCCGTGTGAGTCACACACCTGCAAGACCGACGGCTTCGATCTCACCGCCTTCTACTATCGCGACTCCATCCACACCAACAGCTACACGATGGAGAACCCGTGGCTCGACGAAGCGGCGCGGTTGGATCCGTATTCCTACGCCATCGCCATCAATGCCAAGACCGGACGCGCCAAGGGACTTACCGACGGCCAGCCGATCGCGCTCGAGACCGAGACCGGACGTCGGGTCACCGGCCGGGTGCGCCTGACCGAGGCGATCCACCCCGAAGGTGTCGGCATCGCCGCGCTCTGCGGGCACTGGAGCGACGGTATGCCGGTTGCCAAGGGTAAAGGCGTGTTCTTCAACGACCTTCTGGAACTCAACTGGGATCGCTGCAGCCCTGCCAATATCAACCTCGATTTGTGCGTCCGGGTCCGGGTGAGTCCGGTGGAGAAGGTCTCGTCATGAGATGGGGAATGGTCATCGACCTCAAGCGCTGTATCGGCTGCTATGGATGTCAGCTGTCGTGTAAGGCCGAGCACGGCACGCCGCCAGGGGTCCTTTTCGCCCGCGTTCTCAAGCGCGAGGAGGGGAAGTACCCGACGGCACGCCAAATCTTCCTGCCGGTGCTGTGTAATCACTGTGAGGATGCCCCCTGCATCGACGTCTGCCCGACCGGCGCTAGCTTCAGGTGGGAGGAGGACGGCATCGTCGACATCGATCACGATAAATGCGTCGGCTGCCGCGCCTGCATGATGGGCTGCCCCTACAACAACCGCTATTTCAACGAGGAGCGGCTCGACTACTTCCAGGACGCCGGCGCGACGCCCTACGAGGAGGCGCGCACCATGCGCCACCAAGACGGCGTCGTCATGAAGTGCAACTTCTGCCGCGACCGGGTGCGCGCTGGAAAGGAACCGGCCTGCGTCGCCAACTGCCCGACTGTGGCGCGATATTTCGGCGATCTCGACGATCCGACAAGCGAGGTCTCGCGCCTGATCAAGGAGCGCGACGGTTTCGCTCTCCACCCCGAGGTCGGCACCGGCCCCGCGGTTTATTACCTGCCGCAGTGAGGAGGACGACGCCGTGGCCACCGCACGCTACGACCGACTGATCGACGATCTGCGAAGCGAATACCGTCCGCAGCGTGAGTGGGCGGAGGGGCGCGGCCTGTTCCTGGTGATCGGCCATTTCCTGGTCGGTGTCGCCGCCGGCACCTGGCTGATGGGACTGTTGTACGGCGTGACCGAGGCGCTGGTCGTGGCCTTTTCTCTGGCCTGCCTCGGCGGGCTCGCTCATCTCGCCTTCCTGGGCCGGCCCGAGCGCGCCTGGAAGATGATGACGCGGACTGCCTCGTCGTGGATCGCGCGCGGATTCTGGGGTCTCAGCCTGTTCCTCGCCGGCGGGTTTCTTTGCTTGGTCCCGGAGCTGTGGGCGGGGGCACCCTGGTCCGCGAATTCGGCGCTCTCGATGGCGGGCTATGGGCTGGCGTTCGCCGGAATGGTCGTGCTGATCGTCTACATGGGATTCGTCTATACGTCATCGAAAGCCATTCCGTTTTGGAACTCGCCGCTGCATCCTGTACTCTACATCGCTTATGCCTGCCGGGGCGGCATCGCCGCGCTGCTGATCGTCATGACCGGCAGCGGCTGGCCGATCGAGACGGGCTCGGCACTGCTCGAGGTATGGATGACCATCACCGCCGTGGTCGCGGTGCTATGGCTGCTTGAACTGCAGAGCGCCACCACCGGCGGCAACACGGCGGCGCGGCGCTCGGTGCGCGAGCTTCTGGCCGGTCGTGTCGCGCTCTACTTCTATGGTGGCATTCTGGTGATCGGTCTCGCCGTGCCGGCGGTCCTAGTGGCCGGCATCGCAGCGCCGATGTCCCAGATGACTCTCGCCGCCATTGGCCTCGCCTCGGTAGTTGGCGACTTCTTCATGAAGTATTCTTCGATCCGAGCCGGCATCTATCTACCGCTGCGAACACATCATGAGTGATAGCTCGGTTGGAGCCTCCGCTACCAGACGGAGGATTCTCCGAAAAACGAGATCGTTCTGTAGTCCGTAGGGGTGATATTATGCCGTAATCTATGGGTCCTATAGTGCCGGGGGCTCCATGGCCCCAATGTTCCGTTGCGCCATCTCCGG
>DASCNF010000195.1:0-8286 GCA_036011345.1 Rhodospirillales bacterium
CCCGAATCGCCGAAGAGTTGCTGATCGAGGGCAACATCCTGCTGAAAAACACGGACATGGACGTCCGGTTGGAGGACCCCATCTCACCCCGGGCGTTCGGCCGCTGGTGGGATCGCAAGATTATCGACCAGCTTTTCCTGCGGATGGTGACGCTGGACGACCTCTTCGCCCTCAACCGCCGTTCGGAGCGGTGGATCGACCGCCTCTTCTCCATGTTTCTGACCCGCCAGACGGAACGCCTCCGTGACGCTTACATGCGCAAAATCTACAGCGGCGTGACCGTCAATCTCAGCCACTTGACGTCACAGCTCATTTACCACTACGTGGACTCGGGCCAAGACGACGTCGCCTGCGATCTGTTCAACAGAGCCCTTTACCTGGCCATCAAGAACATCCAGAATGAACCCTCCGTCTATCTGCACCGAAGCCTGACCAGGGCCGAGGCCTACCTGGGAACGGAGCACGGCCACGCTCGGGGCCTTGATGAATTTTGGTCAGCCGTGGAGGCCAGCAGCTTGGTGGAACGGGAGGGAGAGCGCTACTGTTTTCTGCCCAAGCTCTGCGCCGAGCACGCGTTCCACGAGATCCGCCTGGAGAACATAGTCGCTGTCTATGCCAACGAGGTCGCGCCCATTGCCGGGGTCCGGCGTGCCGTTGAGCGCGCGGCGGACGAAGCCGATACGGTCGACGAACCGGCGCTCGCCCATCTACGGTTCGATGACGAGGTCCGTATGCACGCCTGGTGCCGGCAGACCTATTGGCAGCCCCGGCACCAGGACATCAACGGCCAGGAAACGGCTACCGAAAGCGCGGAGCCCTACTTGCTGCTGCCGAAAAACTCCAACGGCCTGGGCGCG
This sequence comes from Rhodospirillales bacterium, assembly GCA_036011345.1. GTDB lineage: Bacteria > Pseudomonadota > Alphaproteobacteria > Rhodospirillales > JASLQF01 > JASLQF01. The sequence goes on from DASCNF010000195.1 coordinate 858, forward strand.
GTCCTAGTGCACGGGTTCCTGGCCTCCCCGGCCGAGTTGAAGGGCCTCGGCGAGAAGCTGGCGGCGCTGGGCCACCCGGTGATCGGCGTGCGCCTTGCCGGGCACGGGACGTCTCCGTGGGACCTGCGGGACCGGAGTTGGGGTGACTGGCTGGCCTCGGTGAAGCGCTGCTACGAAATCATGTCGGCGTTCGCCGAGCGCATTTGCGTCGTCGGGTTCTCCACCGGCGGAAGCCTGGCGCTGATCCACGCCGCCGACCGGCCGGACGGGCTCAGCGGGCTTGTGTCCGTATCGGCGCCGGTGTATTTCCGCAACAAGAACCTGATCTTCGTCCCGCTGGTCCACAGCATGAACAAGATGGCCAAGTGGGTATCCAACCTGGAAGGGCTCATGCCGTTCCGGGTCAACGAGTCGGAACACCCCGCCATCAACTACCGCAACATACCCATCCGCGGGCTTTACGAGTTGCGCCTGATCGTCGATGAATTGAAGCGGCGCCTGCCCGATGTGGTTTGTCCGGTTAGGCTCATTCAGGCGAGCGGGGACAACATAGTTGACCCAAAGAGCGTCGACACCATACACAAAAGTATCGGGTCGGAGGACAAATCGGTCCACATGGTCGACGCCGACCGGCACGGGATCGTGACCGAGAACCTGGGCGGGACCCACGACGCGATTATCGACTTTTTCGGATCACTCTAAGCCGGCCGGGAGACGGCCAGACCCGGACACCAGGCTCCACGGGAGGCAGCGCGCGCAGCGGACGGGTAAACGTCCGTTGCCCCCGGCCCAGTCAGGAGGATAACGAGCCATGAAGAACGTCGTCATAGCCGGATACGCCAGGTCCCCCTTCGCCCTCGCGCACAAGGGCAAGTTGGCTAAGATGCGCCCTGACGAACTGTCTGCTCAGGTCGTCACAGGCCTAGTCGAAAAGACCGGCGTCAAGACCGCCGACATTGAGGATCTGATCATTGGCTGCGCCTTCCCCGAGGGCGAGCAAGGGCTGAACATGGCCCGCTACGTGGCTCTCAGGGCAGAGTTGCCCATCACCGTCGCCGGCGCGACGATCAACCGCTTCTGCGGCTCGTCCATGTACGCCATCCACATGGCGGCGGGCGCCATCCAGATGGGCGCCGGAGAGACCTTTATCTGTGCCGGCGTCGAGTCCATGACCCGGGTGCCCATGGGCGGCTACAACCCGATGCCCAACCCGGGGCTCTACAAGAGCTATCCCGAGGCCTACGCCTCCATGGGTGAGACCGCCGAGAACGTGGCGGCCCGTTACCAGATCGGGCGCGAGGCCCAGGAGGCCTTCGCCGTGGAAAGCCAGGCCAAGGCAGCGGCGACCCAGGCGGCGGGCAAGCTCGACGACGAGATCGTCGCCATCACCCACGACGGCGCCCGCATCGACAAGGATGGCTGCATTCGGCCCGACACCACCGCCGAGGGCTTGGCGGAGCTCAAGCCCGCCTTCGACGAGAACGGCACCGTAACCGCCGGCACCTCGTCGCCGCTGACCGACGGCGCGGCGGCGACCCTTGTCTGCAGCGAGGACTACGCGGAACGGAACGGCCTCGAGCCACTGGCCCGGCTCAAGAGCATCGCCGTTGCCGGGTGCGAGCCTGAGATCATGGGCATCGGCCCCGTACACGCGACGCGCAAGGCTCTGGAGCGGGCGGGCCTCTCGGTCGGCGACATTGACGTGACCGAGCTCAACGAGGCCTTCGCGTCCCAGGCGCTGGCGTGCATCCGCGATTTGCAACTGGATTCCGCCACCGTCAACTTGGACGGCGGGGCCATCGCCTTCGGCCACCCGCTCGGCGCCACGGGGGCCCGAATCACCGGCAAGGCGGCGGCGCTCATGAAGCGGGAAGGGGGACGCTACGCTCTTTCGACCCAGTGCATCGGCGGCGGCCAGGGGATCGCCACCGTCTTGGAGGCGGTCAATTGACCGCCATCGAAAAGGTCGCCGTGATCGGCGCCGGCGTCATGGGCGCCGGCATTGCCGCCCACATAGCCAACGCGGGCGTGCCGGTGACGCTACTGGACATCGTCACCGACGGCGCGGACAACCGCAATGCCGTCGCCGAGGGGGCCGTCGCCAAGCTACTCAAGGCCGACCCCTCGCCGCTGATGCACAAGCGCAACGCCAAGCGGATCACCCCCGGCAACATCGAGGACCACCTGGACCAAATCGCCGACTGCGACTGGATTATCGAGGCGGTGATCGAGCGCATCGACATCAAGCGTAACCTATACGAACGGCTGGAGAAGGTGCGCAAAGCCGGCTCCATTGTCTCGTCCAACACCTCGACCATCCCCCTGGCCATGCTGACCGACGGCATGCCGGAACGGCTCGGGCGAGACTTCGTGATCACCCACTTCTTCAACCCACCGCGCTACATGCGCCTGCTCGAGGTGGTCACGGAACCGGACACCCGCGGCGACGCCCTCGAGGCGGTGTGTGCCTTCGCCGACACCCGGCTGGGCAAGACCGTCATCAACTGCAAGGACACGCCCGGCTTCATCGCCAACCGCATCGGCACCTACTGGCTGCAATGCGCCGTCGTCACAGCCGTCGAGGACAGGCTCTCCGTCGAGGAGGTGGATGTGATCATCGGCCGGCCCATGGGCATCCCCAAGACCGGGGTCTTCGCCCTTTTGGACATGGTCGGCCTGGACCTGATGCCGCACGTGCTGAACAGCCTCGCCGGCGCGTTGCCCGCGAACGACCCGTTCCACGCCATCTATCGTGAACCCAAAATGATCGAGGAGATGATAGCGGCCGGCTATACGGGCCGCAAGGGCAAGGGCGGGTTCTACCGGCTCGACACCTCGTCGGGAAAACGGGTCAAGCAGGCCCGCGACCTAGCGACGGGCGAGTACCGGGACGCGACGCGGCCCAAGCTCGCCAGCGTCGCCGCCGCGAGGAAGGGCGGCCTCAGGGCGCTGGTCGAGCATGCGGACAAAGGCGGCGCTTACGCCTGGAAGGTGCTGGCCGGGACGCTGGGCTACGCTGCCGGCCTTGCCACGGACATTGCCGACGACATCGTCGCCGTCGATGCGGCCATGTGCCTCGGCTACAACTGGAAATTCGGACCCTTCGAGTTGATCGACAAGCTGGGCGCCCGGTGGTTCCGAGAGCGGCTGGAGGCCGACGGCCTTCCCGTGCCGGAATTGCTGCGCACAGTCGGCGACGGCACCTTTTACCGCACCGAGGGAGGCCGGCTCCAATACCTCACCTTCGACGGCGCCTACGCGGACGTGCGTCACCCGCCCGGCGTGCTGCTGCTGGCTGACGTCAAGCGCCGCGGCCGGCCCCTGGCCCGCAACGGCTCCGCCAGCCTGTGGGACATCGGCGACGGCGTTTTGTGCCTGGAGTTCCACTCCAAGATGAACGCCCTCGATCCGCGCTCCCTGGCCATGGTCACGAAGGCCATCGAGCTGGTGCCACGGGCGCACAAGGCGCTGGTCGTCTACAACGAAGGTAGCAACTTCTCGGTCGGCGCCAACATCGGGCTGTTGCTGATCGCCGCCAAGCTTAGGCTGTGGTTCGTGGTGCGGTGGATGGTGGGCCGGGGACAGCGCACTTACAAGGCCCTCAAGTACACGCCGTTCCCCGTGGTCGCGGCGCCGTCAGGCATGGCGTTGGGCGGGGGCTGCGAGGTGTTGCTGCATTCCGACGCCGTCCAGGCCCACGGAGAGACCTATACGGGCCTAGTCGAGACCGGGGTCGGCGTCATCCCGGGCTGGGGCGGCTGCAAGGAGATGCTGTTCCGCTGGTTCGCCAACCCCGACCGCCCCGGCGGCCCCATGCCGCCGGTTACCAAGGTGTTCGAGACCATCGGCCTGGCAACCGTCGCCCGCTCGGCGGAGGAGGCGCGGGATTCCTTGTTCCTGCGCCCCGACGACGGCATCACCATGAACCGGGACCGCCTGTTGGCCGATGCCAAGACCAAAGCCCTCTCCCTCGTCGAAGACTACACGCCGCCCCAGGAGACGGAAATCCCGCTGCCCGGGGAAACCGCAACCATCGCCATCGGCATGGTGGTGGACGGCTTCCACCGCACCGGCAAGGCGACGCCCCACGACGTGGTTGTCAGCCGGGCGCTCGCCGGAGTCGTCAGCGGCGGCGCCACCGACATCACCGAGTTCCTCGGCGAAGACGAAGTGCTTAGCCTCGAGCGCGACGCTTTCGTGTCGCTGGCCCGCGAACCTGCAACCATCGCCCGGATTTCGCACATGCTGAAGACCGGCAAACCGCTTAGGAATTGACCTATGGTTACCGCACTGATCGCCATTGCCGCCGTTTTGTTCGTTGTCCTGCTTTACCGCGGACACGGCTATTGGGCCTGGGTCTCGGCCGCGGTCCTAGCGTTGGTCGCCTGGTGGCTGGCAGGCGTCGGCACACTTGTAATGTTCTGGGCCGTGACGGGGGTTCTGGCCGCCGCCGCGGTGCTCTTCGGTCTACGCCCGGTCCGCCGCCTGATGCTGTCGGCGCCGCTGATGGGAGCCATGCGCTACATCATGCCTGCCATGGGCGACACCGAGCGTATCGCGCTCGAGGCCGGCACCGTGTGGTGGGATAGCGATCTGTTCTCTGGCAATCCCGACTGGCAAAGGCTCCTCGATTTCGAACCCAGGCCCCTGTCCGAGGCAGAGCAGGCCTTCCTCGACGGTCCGGTCGAGGAATTGTGCGCCATGGTCGACGACTGGCAGATCCAGCAGGACCGCGATCTGCCGCCCAAGGTCTGGACGTTCCTCAAGGAGAAGCGCTTCTTTGGTATGATCATCCCCGAAGAGTACGGCGGCCTCGGCTTTTCCGCCATCGGCCATTCTACCGTCATCGCCAAGCTGTCGACCCGCAGCATCACCACCTCGGTGACAGTGATGGTACCCAACTCGCTGGGCCCGGCGGAACTCCTGCTGCACTACGGCACTGACGAGCAAAAAAACCACTACCTGCCGCGCCTAGCCCGGGGGGAAGATATCCCGTGCTTCGCCCTCACCGAGCCCGAGTCCGGCAGCGACGCTGCCTCACCGCGAAGCACCGGCGTCGTCTGCCGCGGCCAGTTCAACAACGAGGACGTGCTGGGCATTCGGCTCAACTGGCAGAAGCGCTATATCACCCTGGCGCCGGTGGCAACGGTGATTGGCCTCGCCTTTCGCCTACTCGACCCAGACGGCCTGCTGAGCGGCGACGAGGACCTAGGCATCACCTGCGCCCTGATCCCTCGGGACGTCCCCGGCATCGACATCGGCCAAAGACATGACCCCATGGGCGTGCCGTTCCAGAACGGCCCAATCGTGGGTCACGACGTGTTTGTGCCCCTGGATTTCATCATCGGCGGGCGCGCTGGCGCCGGCCAGGGATGGCAGATGTTGATGGACTGCCTGGCAGCGGGGCGATCAATCTCGCTGCCGTCGGTGGCGTCCTCGGCCTCGCAACTGGTGACGCGGGCCATGGGCGCCTACGCCACCATCCGCGAGCAGTTCAACCTGCCCATCGGCCGCTTCGAGGGCATCGAAGAGCCCCTGGCCCGCATCGGCGGCCACACCTACATGATGGACGCGGCCCGGCGCCTCACCTGCGGCGCGGTCGACGCCGGCGAGAAGCCGGCGGTGCTGTCGGCCATCGTCAAGGCCTACCTCACCGAGACCATGCGCGACGACATCAACGACGCCATGGACATCCAGGCGGGCGCGGCCATCTGCCGGGGGCCCCGCAATATGCTGGGAGGCAGTTTTGTCGCGGTACCCATCGGCATTACCGTCGAGGGCGCCAACATCTTGACCCGCTCCTTGATTATCTACGGCCAGGGCGCGGTCCGCTGCCATCCATTCGTGCACGAGGAGATGGAGGCGCTGGCGGCGGGGGACGTGGTACGGTTCGATCGGGCCGTCTTCGGCCACGCCGGATTCGTCTGCCACAACGCGGCGCGGGCGCTGCTTCTGGGCGTCACCGGCGGCGGCCTAGCCCAGGTCCCCACCAGCGGCCCCGCGGCCCGTCATTACCGCCGCTTCACCCGCCTCAGCGCCGATTTCGCGCTGACCTCCGACGTCGCCATGGTGACCCTCGGGGGCTCGTTGAAGCGGCGCGAAAAGATCACGGGCCGGCTGGCCGACGCACTAGCCTGGATGTACCTGGGCTCGGCCGCGCTGAAGCGTTTTCACGGTGACGGCTACCCGGCCGAGGACTGCCACTTGCTCGACTGGTCGTGCGAACACGCGGCCTGGAAGGTGGAGGAGGCATTGGAGGGCGTGCTCGCCAACCTGCCCAACCGGCCGATCGCGACCGTGACGCGGCTGCTGTCGTTCCCCTTCGGTGCCCGCCTAAAGCCGCCGAGCGACGCGCTAGGCGCCGCCGTGGCGCAAAGCCTACTCGACGGCGGCGAGACGCGGCTGCGCCTAACCCCCGACGTCTACGTCCCGGCGAGCCAGGAGGACGGCCTAGGCCGGCTGGAGGCTACCCTCAATCTAGTCGTCCGCGCCGAACCAGTGCGGCGCAAGGTCCGCGAAGCCGCGCGCGACGGCGAGGTGGACGGCGCCACCGAAGAGGCCCTCGCCGACGACGCGGCGGCCAGGGGGCTCCTCAGCGAGGAGGAACGCTCGCTTCTAGCGGCGGCCAGCGTCGCCCGCCTCGAGATCATCCAGGTCGACGCCTTCGACGAGGATACCTATCGTGCGCTGAAGGGCTAAGCCGGGGGCGGGAACAACCGATGCCGACGCGTGACCCCATCACGGACTTTGGTACACTCGAGGTCACCAATCAGCCGCCGATGCCAGCGGGCTACAACCTGTTCGACATGGACCGGGCGCTTTCGGCATGGACCCGGCGCTCGCGGAAGCGATCCGGCGCGAGGGCGCCAGCTGGACCGAAGGCCGGCTGCGGGCGTTTGGCGGGATTCTGGCCACCGCCGAGATCCTGGAGCCAGGCCATGGTACCGCCTGGGGTTTGCTGTGTAATGCTACGACTTATCCTTAGTTCAACTTTTGGCTAGGGCGGTGTCTTCGACTTCGACCAAAGCGACTTCGAGGGCGGAGTGGGGCCTCTCCTCGCCTCTACCCTCTAGATATCCTCAGGTGGATTTTGAATATCTAAGAAAAATCGAAATGGAATATGCCGTAGTTTGGAACCGCGATGTGTGTCCTCATTTGGGGGTAAAGCAGAAGTAAATCACAGCTCAGCCCAATGTCCGCTTTTAGCCGAGGCTGTTGAAAATCTCCGACGAAAGCATGGGGCACGCAATAAAAGAATCAATGGGCGGCGCCCCATAAATCTTTGTTACCAAAATGAGGGCGGTCTTGACTCATTAATAATTCCTCTGATTCAAATTTTTTCCGGACAAACACTCAGCCGGGATCCACCCCCTTTGGTGCGTCTGTGAGAGGAAAATTTCCAAGTTTCTTGGAAATAGCCGACATGGCG
>DASCNF010000196.1:0-6459 GCA_036011345.1 Rhodospirillales bacterium
CATGGAGAAAGACCGAAAGTACCGGGTCGAGATCAGAAAGGAAGGCTACCAGGACTTCCTTTCAATCGTCACGACGGATGGCGATCAGGACGTGGGAACCGTCGGCCTGAAAAGGACACCATGAGCTGGCCGATGGGACGAAGACGGCCCCGCTTGCTCCCATAATCGACGACCTCAGTGACCGGCACGCGCTGCCCGCGCCAGGGCGCGTATGTTTTCGAGAGGCGCCTTGAAAGGAATTTCGCACCCCGTACTAAGCACGAAGGGCGTGCCGCGGGCGCTCTCGATACAGGCGCGCGCTTCACGGAACACCTCCTCGGGGCTGGCGTCTAGGAGCACCTGGGTATTGTCGACGTTACCGATCCAGGCGACGGCGCGGGCTGCGTCGCAAGGGTGCAGGCAGTAACGATCCAGGCAGGCGTTGGCCGAGGTGTGTTTCGCATGGCAGTCCCAGCCGTGCTCGGCGCCGATGGCGCGAACGTCGCCGTAGGCAAAACTAACGGCATCGATATCGAGCTCGAGGATCTCTTCAAGGTAGGGGGTGTTGGAGCAGTTGTGCTCGATGAGGAATACCTCCGGCGCCTCCCGGCGAGCCGCCTCGAGGAGGCGCCGGTGATAAGGCAACACGAAACGATCCAGATGATGAGGCCCCATCAGCTCGCGGCACACACCCGGGTTCTCGAAGAGCACCGCGTCACAGGCACCGGTGTGCAGGATGGCCTGTAAATATCTCTCCGTGCCTTCGGTGACGCGCTGGAAAAGGGATTCGACGTATGGGGGATCATTGATGAAGTCCATCAACAGCTTCGCCATGCCGCGCAGCTCGCAGGCAACCAGGAACGGGGACACGACCAGGGCCACGATGAACAGGTCGTCGCCCGAGCGTTGACGCAACCGGCTCAGGGCCTCGAGGACCAGCGGCATGCGCCCGCTGCTCGACGGATCCGGGTCGGACAGGCGAGCTAGGTTGCGGTCCTCCTCCAGAGGGCGCCCGGTCACTCGGGGGTAGTAATCTTCCAGCTTCTCGATATGGCAGCCGAAGGCCTCCGCTTCGACCGTGAGGCATCCCCACGGAATCATGGCGCTGTCGTGCTCAAACAATTCAGTGGCCGCCGCCTGTGTCGCGGCCATCAGGTGCGCATCGCCATAGGCCTCGTTCATGCGCTTGCCTACGTGCCCGAGCACGTGCCGTGCTCCACCCAGGAAAAGGTAGGCAAGCGCCGGGCGATCCGTTGGCTGGCCCCGCAAGGCGCGGCTCATGCGCTCTCTTGAGGTCAAGTTTCCCGGCATCGGTGTTCTCTAGTTATTCGGATAGGCTCTGCGGGTCGATGGGGGCGCTCGACGCGGGTCGGGGCTCCGAGAAATCGACGACCGTGGCGAGATTGGGGAATGGGTCCGAGCCGTGGGGGATCGCCATGGCCGCCACGAAATATTCTTGGAATTGTTTGTCGGCCGCGGTTTCCACCTTCTCGACGCGCCGCACCAGTGCTTCGATCTCGTCCCGCGCCCGACGGCTCACGAGGGCGATTCGGGCGCCGGTGCCGGCGGCGTTGCCGGCCGAACTCACCCTGGCAAGATCGCAGTCAGGAATCATCCCCAGCACCATCGCGTGCATGGGGTCGATCGTGCTGCCGAAAGCACCCGCCAAGACGATGCGATGGACCGCCTCCACCCCCATCCGGTCCATGAGAAGACGCGCCCCGGCATAGAGCGCGCCCTTGGCAAGCTGAATGTTGCGGACATCGGCCTGGGTAATCCTCAGTTCGGGAGGACCGGCATGGAGGCGATAGGCGAAAGTACGGCCGTCGCCGACAACGTGCGGACCGCGCTCGGCGCAGTAACCGTCAATCAGGCCGCTGGTGGAGATGATTCCGGCGAGAAACATTTCCGCAACCACCTCGATGATGCCCGAGCCGCAGACGCCGGTCACACCGACATCGGGGATGGCTTCGTCGAAGCCGGGTTGGTCCGACCACTTGTCGCATCCGATCACCTTGAAGCGCGGGGCCAGGGTCTCCGGGTCGATGCGGACCCGCTCGATGGCGCCCGGCGCGCCGCGTTGACCACAACTAATCTGCGCCCCCTCGAAAGCCGGACCGGTGGGGCTTGAACAGGCGAGCAGACGCTCGCGGTTGCCGAGGATGATCTCGGCATTGGTGCCGACGTCGACGATCAGCATCAGTTCCTCGGATTCATGCGGCGATTCGGAGAGCAGTACGGCGGCGGTGTCGGCGCCGACATGCCCGGCGATACAGGGGAGAAAATAGGCCCGGGCCGCCGGATGGAGGTCGAGGTCGAGCTCTGCGGCCTCGATCGTCACCGAGGTGTCGACGACCAGGGGAAAGGGCGCCCGGCCCAGTTGCAAGGGATCGATCCCGAGCACGATGTGATGCATGATTGGATTGCCGACGAAGGTGGCCTCGACTAGGTCGGCGCATTCGATTCCCGCCGCGCGCGCCGTTTCGGCGGCCAGCTGTCCGATCGCCTGGCGCACCATGGCGGTCAGCTGTCCGGCGCTGCCGGGGTTGAGCTGAATATAGGAAACGCGGCTTATCACATCCTCGCCGAAGCGGATCTGCGGGTTCATCGTCCCGGCGGCGGCAATCACGTCGCCGGTCGTCAAGTCGCAGAAATGGGCGGCGATGGTTGACGTCCCCACGTCGACGGCCAACCCAAAAACGCGGTCGCGGAAACCGGGCCAGACGCCGAGCAAGCGGCTCCCTTCGTGGAGCGCCACAGTGACTTTCCAGTCCCCCTGCCTGAGCGCCTTCGGCAGCTCACGCAGGAAGCCGGCGTCATAGTCTGGTCCGGTGATGTGCCATTGTTCCCCGAGTCCCCGTTGAAGACGCCCGAGGTCGCTCTCCTGGTCGTCGATGGTGGGCTCGGTGAGTTCGACGTAATGAAGCCGCACCACCGGGTCGACTTTGACGGCGCGGATTTCGGGGCGTTTGCGGACGATCTGCTTGTGGAGTTGACTTTCCGTCGGCACGTCGATGACCGCGTCACCCATGATGCGCGTCGCGCAACTCAAGCGGCGGCCGGCGGCGAGACCTTCGAGGCGGGCATAGCTCTCCTCGACCTCGCCGATGGGCGTCAGGTGGCTTTTCTTCGAGGTGATCCCCAACTTGGCGTGCTCGCCGGCCGCCAGGGTCACCTGACAACGACCGCAGATGCCGCGGCCGCCACAGACGGAATCGATGTCCACGCCGAGGCTGCACGCCGCCGCCAAGACCGATGTGCCTACAGGAAACCGGCGCCGCCGACCGGACGGCATAAAGACGATTAAGGCGTCATCAGGCACTTTCGACCTACCGGCCAGCGGCGTTCTGAGCACGTGCCGCGGACAATCGCCGCGACCTTTTGATCCATCGTTTGCACATGGGGTCGAGGGCGCAAATGACCTCGGCACCCATGATACCGGCGATGGTGTCTTCATGGAGCGGGTTGACGATCGCCGATGTCAGGCCGGCGCCGATCAGCATGGACAGGAAGGCACTGTTGAGGCTCGTCCGTTCAGGCAGGCCGAAACTGACGTTGGAAGCCCCGCAGATGGTGTTGAGCTTGAGCTCCTCGTGGACCCATCGCACCACCGTCAAGGCGGATTTGCCGGCCGCGTTGACCGCGCCGACGGGCATGACCAGCGGGTCGATGACCACGTCCGAGGGGGCTATGCTGTGATCGGCGGCGCGTTCGACGATCTTCTTGGCTACGGCGAACCGCTCGTCGGGGTTCTCGGAAATGCCGGCCTCGTCGTTGCAAATAGCGACGACCGCGGCGTCGTGCTTCTTGACCAACGGCAGCACGCTCTCGAGCCGCTCCTCCTCCCCGGTGACGGAATTTACCAGGGCCTTGCCGTCATAGACGGAGAGACCCGCGGCCAGCGCCGCCGGGTCGGACGAATCGATGCACAACGCCACGTCGGTGACCGACTGCACCAATTCGACGACCTCCGCCATGACCTTGGGCTCGTCGGCCATGGGAACGCCGGCATTGACGTCGAGCACATGGGCGCCGGTCGCGACCTGCGCCAGCGCATCCGCCTGAACGCGGCTGTAATCTCCCGCCGCCATCTCTTCGGCGAGCTTTTTCCGCCCCGTGGGATTAATACGCTCCCCCACGATGACGAAAGGATGGGCCGGTCCGATGATCACTTCCTTGGTGGCGGAGCTCAGAAGGGTTTCCGTCATTATCATTCCTTTCCCTCGGTGGATCTTTGCAAGGGGCGCCGCGAACCGCGGGTCTTGAGGACGCCGGACGCCCTGATGATTTCGGAGACCATCTCTTCCTGGCGATAGGCCATCACGTGGACCCCTGCGACGCCCTTTATTTCGGAGATTCTCTGGATGAGTTCGATGCAGATGTTCTTGCCCTCTAGCCTCTGGTCCTTGGCCCCCTCGAGACGGGAAATCGTCGAGTCCGGAATGTGGACGCCGGGCACCCTGGAACGCATCCATCGGGCTCCCCGCGCCGACGCCAGCGGCCCCACGCCGACAAGGATGAAGCACCGCCCGTCAAGACCCAGTTCGCGGACCCTTTCCATGTAGCGTTCCAGGATCGGGACATCGAAACAGTACTGAGTCTGCACGAACTGCGCCCCCGCCGCGATTTTCTTGGCGAGCCGCAGCGGCCGCCACTCGCGAGGCGGGGCGAAGGGGTTGGCGGCGGCCCCGATAAAAAGCTCCGGCGCCTCCGTAATCTTGCGCCCTGACAGAAAGCAACTCTCGTCGCGCATGGTCTTGATCGTCTTCAGCAATGACATGCAGTCCAGATCGAACACCGGCTTGGCATTAGGCTGATCGCCGACCTCGACGCCATCGCCGCTCAGACAAAGGATGCTGTGGACACCCATGGCCGCCGCCGCCAGCACGTCACCCTGGATGGCGATTCGATTGCGGTCACGGCACGAAATCTGCATCACCGTAGAGTACCCGGCGCGGGTCAGCAACGCACACATCCCGAGGCTCGACATGTGACAGTTGGCGCCCGACGCATCGGTGGCGTTGACCGCGTCGCAGACCTGGGAAAGCATCAGGGCCCGCCTGTAGGTTTCCCCCGGGTCGGCGGAATCCGGCGGGTTGAGTTCGGCGGTCAGGGCAAATCTGCCGGACCGCAGGACCCTCTCCAGCCGCCCGCGCGAGGAGTGCCCCGGCAAAACGGGGTAGGACGCCGGGGCATCGTTCGTATATGCGCTCATTCCCGGCCTTCGCTACCGTTAGCAGCCGTCGCCGCGCGCATCTTCTCGCGGCTCAGCTGCAACCACGAGGACGAACCCTCGTGGCGGTGGTCGACGGGCTCTTGGAACTTCATGATTGCCTCGCCGTTGCCCATTCTTTGGCTGCCCGCCCAGGCCTCGATCCAAACGCACCGCATCCCTGGTTCGACCTCGCAGTTTCCGTCCGGGCGAACCCCGCCGCAAGGTCCGTTGCGCAAGGATTTGGGGCAATTCATCGGGCACGTCATGCCGGTGGCGACGAGGATGCAGTCGCCGCACATCCGGCAATCGAAGAGGGCTCCCTTGAACCACGCTTCGAGCGCTGCAACAGGCTTCTCGAGGCGCTCATGTCCGACCCACCGCAATAGAGGGTCCAACGCCTGGAATATGCGGAGAAAGACGGTGTAGATGGCCTCAAACGCGCCGGCTCTTCGCGTCGCCCAAAGCCGCACGACATACATGAATTCAGCCTCCTAGGCTCGTGCCGCGGCACCGCCCGCGGCTTCCATGCAAAACGATCGGGCACACCAATTCTTTCGGCCCTACCGTCTTTGCTCCCGGAGAAACTTTTCGAAGTCACCGTAGCCCGTGAACCGCATTTCGAATTCGAGACTCAAGGTCTCGGCGGCCGCTTCCGCCTTGGCCTTGAGGGCGAGATCGTCGCTTTGGGCCAGATAGACGAGCTTCTTGTACTTGCCGAAATATGTCGAGCGAAGTTCGGGGTAGCGGTCGAGCGCCAATCCCTTGACCACCAGCCGTTCGAAGTGCTGGGCCAGGAAATCGGTGAGGAAGAAGGAACCGGGCTCGGCCTTCATCATGGCCGCGAACGTGTCGGCGCCGGCAAACACCTCGTAACAATGCGCGCCCTTGATGCTTTCGACGCCTTCCTCATTCAGCATGGCCTCCAGCTGGCCGCCGGTGCCGCAGTCGCTGTACAGCACGACGATGCGGTCGTAGAGGTCACGGTTGGCCCGGATTTTCCGCCGCACGCCTTCGGGAATGCGGCCCGGATCGTTGTGCAGATGGGCCGGCAGGCAATCGACGCGCATGTCGTCCCAGCCGTTGGCATCGATCATCGTAATGATTTCCCGGGCCACGGCCCCACAGCAGATGATCAATGTGCCTGTTTTTTCGCCCGGCTTTTGGCGTGCCATTTGGCCCATGTTGCGCGGTCTTTCCGGTTACGCGGCCTTGTCATAGGAATGGCTCAGGCCCTCATCGAACATGGCGACGATGTTTTCCGGCGG
>DASCNF010000197.1:0-12659 GCA_036011345.1 Rhodospirillales bacterium
CTGAACGACGCGCGCCTCCTAATCTACAGCCACGACACTTTCGGTCTCGGCCACCTGCGCCGCTGCCGCACCATCGCCCACGCCTTGGTCGAACAGCTCAAGGGGCTGTCCGTCCTCATCCTCTCGGGCTCGCCCATCCTCGGCAGCTTCGATTTCCGCACCCGCGTCGATTACGTGAAGATCCCCAGCGTCATCAAGCTCCGCAACGGCCAGTACACGCCGCTCAGCCTCCACCTCGACCTCAAAAAGACCCTCGACAACCGGGCTTCCATTATCCGCCACACGGCCGAGGTGTTCGAACCCGACCTTCTGCTCGTCGACAAAGAGCCCCTCGGGCTCAAGGGGGAGGTCACCGAGACCCTGGCCATGCTCAAGAAGCGCGGTACGGGCCTCGTGCTCGGCCTGCGCGATGTCATGGACGAACCCACGCTGCTGCGCCGCGAGTGGGAAGGGCGCAACGTCATCCCCGTGCTTCGGGACCTCTATGACGAAATTTGGGTTTACGGCCTGTCCGGAATCTGGGACCCCCTGGTCGATTTGGAGGTTCCCGCCGCCGTGCGCCGCAAGATGGTCTATACGGGTTTTCTGCCGAGGACGGTCTCCAGGAACCCACAGGTCACTCCCACCGTGCGCATGGACGAGCCCTACCTGCTGGTCACCGCCGGCGGCGGCGGCGACGGCGAGGTCCTCATGGACTGGGTGCTGCGCGCTTACGAATACGACCCCGAACTCCCCTACGCCGCCATCCTCGTGCTCGGCCCGTTCATGCGCCCGGAGACGCAAAGACACCTCCAAGAGCGGGGGGACCGTCAATCGCGGGTCAAGACCATCACTTTCGACAGCCACCTGGAAATCCTGCTCGCCGAGTCGGTGGGCATCGTCGCCATGGGGGGCTACAACACGTTCTGCGAGATTCTCTCCTTCGATAAGCGCGCCGTGATCGTCCCGCGCTCGAAGCCGAGGCGCGAGCAGTTGATCCGCGCCACCCGCGCCGACGACCTGAACCTCGCCAAAATGCTCAGTGCCGACGGCGCGCGGGACGCCCGCATCATGGCCGACGCCCTGCGCGCGCTGCCCGCTCAGCGTCTTCCTTCCGAGGTCTCGATGCCGGGCCTGCTCGGCGGGCTGGACATCGTCAGCCGCCGCTTCGAGAATCACATGTCGAACCGTCCCTTCGAAGAGGCGGCGCTCCTGCAGGAACAAGTGTAAGAGTCCGGTCCACAATGTATTGTATGTTTTCAACGAGTTGGAAGGGTGCCAATGCTAGGAAAGGCGGAGAAGGCGATGCTGGAGCATCGTCGAGGTGCCTTGACGCCGCAGGGGTGCCCTTCCAGTTCGCCCTGCGGGAGCCGTGTGTTCGCGCCCCGATGCGTCAAGGCGCCCTTGTGAAGCTCCAGCATCACGGCGGCCGCCTCCCGTGCCAGGGCACGAACACAAGGTTTTGAAAACACACAATACATTGTGGGCCGGGCTCTAGGAGTGCCGGCGTGTCCGGAACCATCGCCTTTGTCCTGAAGGGCTACCCGCGGCTCTCCGAGACCTTCATCGCCCAGGAAATCCTCGCCCTCGAGAAGCGCGGCCTCGACATCTACATCTATTCCCTGCGCCGCCCGACCGATCCGTATCGCCACCCCGTCCACGAGGAAATCGGCGCCCCGGTCAGCTACCTGCCGGAATACCTGCATCACGAACCCCGACGCATGGCGCGCGCCTGGCTGGCGGCGCGGCGGCTTCCCGGCTACCGCGCGGCCCTTGCCGCCTGGCTCGGCGATCTTAGCCGCGAGCCGACGCGAAGCCGCGTCCGCCGCTTCGGCCAAGCCCTGGTTCTGGCTGCCGAGCTGGAGGGCGGCGTGCGCCACTTGCACGCCCATTTCCTCCACACGCCGGCTTCGGTGGCGCGCTATGCCAGCCTGCTCACCGGCCTGCCGTGGAGCTGCTCGGCCCACGCAAAGGACATCTGGATGACGCCGGAATGGGAGAAGCGGGAAAAGCTCGCCGGCCTCGAATGGCTGGCCGCGTGCTCGCGCGCCGCGCACGACCATCTGGCGGCGCTAGCCGCTGACCCCGGGCGGGTGCACCTCGCTTACCACGGTCTCGATTTCCAGCGCTTTCCCAGGCCCGGCGGTACGCGTCCGGAGCGCGACGGCGCGGACCGCGACGACCCGGTGGTCATCCTGACGGTGGGCCGGACGGTGGAAAAGAAGGGCTTCGACGTGCTGCTGGCGGCGCTCGCCGGCTTGCCCCGGCACCTGCACTGGCGCCTCGTCCACGTCGGCGGTGGGGCGCTCATGCCCGCCCTCGAGGACCAGGCCAGGGTGGGCGGCATCGCCGAGCGCGTCACATGGGCCGGTGCCCTGGCTCACGATGCGGTGATCGCCCATTACGGCGCGGCGGACTTTTTCGTGTTGCCTAGCCGCGTCGCCGCCGACGGCGACCGCGACGGCCTGCCCAACGTGCTGATGGAGGCGCAGAGCCAGGGCCTGGCCTGCCTGTCGACCTGGGTGTCGGCGGTCCCCGAGGTCATCGAGGACGGGCACACCGGGGTCCTGGTTGCGCCCGACGACGAACAGGTGTTGGCCGCGGCCCTGCAACGCCTGATCGCCGACCCCCAGCTGCGCGCCCGTCTCGGCGCCGAGGGATGCCGGCGGGTGCGCGCCGAGTTCTCGCACGAGCCCGGCATCGCCAGCTTGCTGGCCCGTTTCAACGGAGAGACCGACGACGTTCGGCGATGCGCATAGCCTTCTATGCCCCCATGAAGCCGCCAGACCACCCGACGCCGTCGGGAGATTGGCGGATCGCGCGGTTGTTGATGGCCGCGCTGCGTCTGGCCGGCCACCAAGTGGAGACGGCCTCGCGGCTGCGCAGTTGGGAGGGTGCCGGCGACGCCTCCGCTCAAGCCCGCGTGAAGAGGCTCGGCGAGCGCCTAGCGCGGCGCCTGATCGGCCGCTACCGGGCGCGTCCGGCCTCCCGACGTCCCGACGCTTGGCTCACCTACAACCTCTACCACAAGGCGCCGGACTGGCTCGGCCCGGCGGTGGCCGACGCCTTCTCCATCCCCTATCTGGTGGCCGGCGCCTCGGTGGCCCCCAAGCAGGCTGGCGGCCCCTGGTCAGCCGGCCACGAGGCGGCCATCGCCGCCGTCAGGCGTGCCGACGCGGTCATCCGCGTCAATTCGGACGACGAGGAATGCGTACGGCCCCTTATGAACGGTGGCGCGCGCCTCGTCCCGCTAAGCCCGTTCATCGATACCGCCCCCTTCGCCGCCGCGGCGCGGCACCGCGGCGCGCATCGCGACGAATTGGCGCGCCAATTCGGCCTCGACGCGGGCGTTCCCTGGCTGCTCACCGTCGCCATGATGCGCGACGGCGACAAGCTGGCCTCCTACCGGATACTTGCCGAGGCCCTTTCCGGGTTGGCCGGGCACCCCTGGAACCTGCTGGTGGTCGGCGACGGTCCGGCGCGCCTCGCCGTCGAGGCGGCGCTGGCCACTGCCTTCCTCGGCGCCGGCCGTGCGTTCTTCGCCGGGCAGCTGGCGACCGACGACCTGCCCGCCATTTACGCGGCCTGCGACCTCTGCCTGTGGCCCGGCATCAACGAAGCCCTCGGCATGACCTACCTGGAGGCGCACGCGGCCGGCGTGGCGGTAGTGGCGGGGGGCTCGCGCGGCGTCGCCGACATCGTCGCTGACGACGAGACCGGGTTGCTGGCCCCGGTCGGCGCCGCCGCCGCATTCCGCCGCGCGGTGGGCAAACTGCTGAACGATGCCGCTCGCCGCCGCCGCATGGGCGAGGCGGCCCTGGCCAAGGCGGCGGCCCGTCACGACATCGCCCAGGCGGCACGCCTGCTCGATGGGGCGCTTGACCTGGCCACGCGGAGCCGGCACCCATGACGTCGCTCGCCGTCATCCGCCACGGCCCCACGACGTGGAACGAGGACAAGCGCCTACAGGGCCGCGCCGACGTGACCCTAAGCGCCGATGGCCGCGCCGTCGTCGCCGCCTGGCGGCTGCCCTTCGAGACAGCCGGCTTCGCCTGGACGTCGAGCCCGCTGCGTCGCGCCGTGGAGACGGCGGAGATCCTCGGCGCCCGAAATCTGGTCACCGAGTCCCGCCTCACGGAAATGGACTGGGGCGCCTGGGAGGGACGCCGGCTCGCCGAGCTGCGCCGGGAGCTGGGCGCGGCCATGGCCGAGAACGAGGCGCGGGGGCTAGATTTTCAGGCCCCCGGTGGCGAGAGTCCGCGTCAGGTCGGGGAGCGTCTGACGCCCTGGCTCGGCGAAGTGGGGGCGCGGGGAGAACCGACCCTGGCCGTCACCCACAAGGGCGTGATCCGGGCGCTGCTGGCGCTGGCTACCGGCTGGACCATGACCGGGGAGGCGCCGGCCAAACCGGGGCGAGCGGCGGCTCACCTGTTTCGTCTCGATGGGGCGGGGAACATCGAGGTCGAGCACCTCGACATGGCCCTGGACCCCGGCTGATGGGCGGCCGCATTTTCCTCTACGTTCAACACCTGCTCGGCATCGGCCACCTGCAGCGGGCGGCCCGTCTGGCCAAGGCCATGGCCGCCGCCGGGCTCGACGTCGACTTGGTATCCGGCGGCGCCGCCGTGCCCTTCCTCGACATGGGCCACGCCGCCCTGTGCCAATTGCCCCCCCTCAAGGCCGGCGCTGGTGGTTTCGGCGACCTGGTCGACGAGGCCGGCCAGCCCGCCGGCGAGGCATTGATGGAAGAGCGGCGGCGGCGCCTTTTGGCGCTCTTCGGCGAGCACCCCCCCGATGCCGTGATCGTCGAAACATTCCCCTTCGGCCGCCGCCAGATGCGCTTCGAGGTGCTGGCCTTCCTGGAGGCGGCGCGCCGCGCCGATCCCCGGCCCCTGGTGATTTCCTCGGTCCGCGACATCCTGCAGGCCAAGCGCAAGCCGGGCCGCGCCGCCGAAGCCGCCGATTGGGCCGAGACCTATTTCGACTTCGTGCTGGTGCACGGCGACGCGCGCTTCGCGGCCTTTGAGGAAACCTTCCCCGAAGCGGCGCGAATCGCCGGCAAGCTCCATTACACGGGGCTCGTCGCCGATACGCCTGTTGCTTCCGGGGCGGCAGGCGGCGGCGGGGTGCTGGTCTCGGCGGGGGGTGGCGCCGTCGGTGCCCGCCTGCTGCGAACGGCGCTGGAAGCGCGCCCGCTTAGCCGTTTCGACGATGCGCCATGGCGACTTCTCGCCGGCCCCAACCTCGAGGCTGGCACCTTCCGGGAGTTGCGGCGCGACGCACCCGACGGCGTCGCCGTCGAGGCCTACCGGCCCGACTTCGCGTCGTTGCTCGCCGCCTGTGAGGTTTCCGTGTCCCAGGGCGGCTACAACACGGTGGCCGACACCCTGGCCGCCGGAGCGCGCGCCGTCATCGTGCCCTACGGGGCGGACGGCGAGAGCGAACAAACCCAGCGCGCCGAACGGCTCGCCGAACGCGGCCTGGCACACGTGGTGGACGAGGACGCGCTTGCGCCCCACACTCTGGCCATGGCGATCGACGCAGCCGCGACCATGACACCGCCCACCACTCCCGGCATCGACCTCGATGGCGCCGCCAAGAACGCCCGGCTGGTCGCCGCCTGGCTGGCGGCGCGCGACAAGAAGCTGGCCCAGGTAAGCCCATGAGCACCGGCTGGGATGACCTAGAGCGCGAGCTCGACGCCTGGCAGGCGGCGGGGCACGCCGCCACCCTGTGGTGGCGGGACGACGACGGGCGCGCCGCGACGCCTGCCCTGGACTCGCTGCTTGCCATGGCCCGGGGTTCGGGCACCCCCCTTGCCCTTGCCGTCATCCCGGTGGGCGCCGGGGCTTTCCTTTCCGAACGGTTGGCCGACGAGCCCCTTGTCGCCATCGTGCAGCACGGTTTCGACCACGCCGACCACGCCCGGCCGGGCGACAAGAAGATCGAGTTCGCCCCATACCGCCCCCTCGACGAGATGCGGGGCGCCCTCGCCGACGGCCGGGAACGGCTGCAGGCCCTGTTCGGCGGCCGCGCCCTTGCCGTGCTGGTACCGCCGTGGAACCGCGTCGCCGCCGCCGTGGTCGATGCCCTTCCCGCCATCGGGTTCACCGGCCTCTCGGCGTTCGGGCCACGCGCCAGGGCCTTCGCCGTGTCGGGCGTGCGCGCCGCCAACGCGCACGTCGACATCATCGACTGGCGGGGAGGACGCGGATTCGTCGGCGAAAGCGATGCCCTCACCCAGGCGGTACGCCATCTGCGCGCCCGCCGCACCGGCCAAGCCGATGGCGATGAGCCCACCGGCCTGATGACCCACCACCTAGACCATGACGCCGAGTGCTGGGACTTCATCGAGGACTTCGTGGCCCGCACCTCGGCCCATGCGGCGGCGCGTTGGTTGAGCGCCGAGGCAGTGTTCGGCTGAGGTTTATTCCACCCGGTACATGAAATAGGGCCAGCGCGCGCCTTGGGGCAGGTCGAGCGCCGCCCACCCCTGTCCGTCCATGGCGCGGTCGGTGGCGACGATGGCGCCGGGCGCCAAACACTCTGCAAGGCTTGCCGCCACCGCTGCCGCCAGCTCGGCGTCGGCGGCGCGGTCCTCGCTGCCGATGTCGGCATGGACGAGGGCCGCCGCCCCGATGATAGTCGCCACCCGGGGCAGGGTGTCGCGGAAGTCGCCGAGGATGAGGTGGGCACCGTCGGGCACCAGGGCGGGCGGCGCATGCACGTCGCGGTCGAAGGCGAAAATCTCGCGGTCGGGGAGTAACTCGCGCAGGTGGTCGTAGGTGCGTCCCTTGCCGAGGCCGATTTCTAGGACCGGCCCGGCCACCCCCTCGATCAGGCACGCCGCAGCGTCCAGGCACAAGCCCTGGGTGACCAGCCGTTCGGCCATGTGGGTGAGGCGGCTCACCGCATCGTTCCTTCAACACCTCGTTCGGTGATGGCAGCGGGGCGACGGTAGCACAATACCAAGGACCGTTGGTATGAGGCGCCGCGTCCGACCACGCGAGGAGCGGAGCTCCGTTGGCAGGCACCGCCGCCGCCGTTAAACTGCGCTCCCCTCGCGCCCGTTCAGGTAAGGGAAACCAGCGCACATGGTCCAGGCCTCGCTCAAGAAGCTCGCCTACCGCTTCGGCTACGACTTCACCATGAGAAAGCTGCCGCAGTACGACACCATGCGGCGCCGTCTCGGCATTCCCCGCGACATGGATTCGGCGTTCGCCGACATCTGCGAAAAGGCGGCGCCCTTCACCATGACCTCGGTGGAGCGCATGTACGCCCTTTACGAGGGCGTCAAGCACGTGGTGACGTGGAACGTGCCGGGCGATCTGGTGGAGTGCGGGGTGTGGCAGGGGGGAAGCTCCATGGTGATGGCCCTGACCCTGGCGGCTCTCGGCGACACCTCGCGCAAGATCCACCTCTACGACACCTTCGCCGGCATGACGCGCCCCGGCGAGGTCGACCGGCGGGCCCGCGACGGCGCCGAGCAGATAACGCGCTGGCAGCACTTCCAGCGCGGCGACCACAACGAATGGTGTTACGCCAGCCTCGCCGAAGTGCGCGCCAACATGGCAAGTACGGGATACCCCGCCGACAAGCTGGTCTTGGTCGAGGGTAAGGTCGAGGAAACGTTGCCGGCTCAGGCGCCGGCGGAGATAGCGCTCCTGCGCCTCGACACCGACTGGTACCAGTCCACCCGCCACGAACTCGAACACCTGTATCCTAGGCTGTCGGCGGGTGGCGTGCTGGTCCTCGACGACTACGGGTCCTTCGAGGGGGCGCGCAAGGCCGTCGACGAGTATTTCGCGGAAAACGGCGTCGGGATTTACCTGCACCGAGTTGATTCGACGGGGCGTATCGCCATATTGCCCGGTTAGTGTCCTGGATCAGAAGTTGGCTTGTCGAGTGGCCGTGTCCGCCGGTTGTGTGAAGGGTTCTTCTAGTCAACGGGGATTTCAAGAGAAGCAACACTTTCCCGTTCATGCCCCTCTATTTTCAACCTTTCGATAATCCATGCCACCAATCCCGCATGGCTTCCTGAGTGTAGGGCAAGGTCGCGCCCAAACCGCCGCATTGGCGCCGCCAGATATCGAGGGCCGGTTTGGGGACGGCGATTAGCAGCGGAATTCCCTCGGTGATAATTTGCATGATTTCATCGAGCAACCCCTCGCCCATTTGTTCCTGATCGCCGAACTTTTCGATCACCACCAGGTCTGGACGTGTCCGGATTGCGTCGCGCAGAACGGCCGAGGTCTCCATCAAACTCGCGACATCCAATCCGCATTCCTTTTCGTCGGCCATCGGTCGCTTGATGGGGATGCGATGGCCGGAGGATATATCCACCGAATCAATGGTCCTGCTTCCATCACCGGGATCAAGGCGACTTTCCTGGAGAATCCCGGCAACTGAAATAAGCTCGGCCTTGAGGCTCGAGACAAATTCAGGCAGCGCCGATTTATCCGTTTGCTTGGGCGTATAGACTGCTGCGGCGAAGGCGGCGGTCATGCGCTCTTCCATTCCATCGTTTGTACCGGTCGCTTCGTGTTCCACTTGAATTCACTTAAAGGAGGATTAATCCCGTCCAACCCTTTTAGCCGACAGTCGCCGAATGACCTTCCGGTTCACGGAGGGAGCACCCATTAGAGGATGGGCGGCACCGTCGCATTGACCCCGATCAAACGAAAAAAGGTGGATGAATCGCTGTTTCGCAACGAGGGTACAGCGAATACCGAAATTCGGTACAGGGGAATGTCCACACCTGACCGCCGCCGCCCCCTCGGTCGCCTGGGCCCGGGCTCCCATGGGCGGAGCGGCGGTGAGAAAAACGACGAGGACGCCGAGCACCGCCGCGTGAACAGTAGGGCGCGCGGACACGGGATCAACTCCGCCGGACCAGGGCTAGGCCGATGCCGGCGCCGATCAGCAGCGTGCCCGCCATGCGGTTGCGCAGGCGCGCCCGCGAGCCCCGGAACCAGCCCCGCACCTGCCCGGCAAGAAGCGCGTACGCCGCCGTCAGCACCGCCGCGATGACCAGGAAGGTCAGGCACAGGACGGTGAGCTGGAAGGCGGGCGCGGCGTTCGGGTCGATGAATTGGGGAAAGAACGCGACGTAGAAGAAGAGGCTCTTGGGGTTGCTCGCCGAAACCACGAAGCCGTGCCAGAAAAGGGAGCGCGGCGAGGCCTCGGGCGCGGCGCCCTCCATCGCGGCCTCGCTGGCGGCGCGCCACTGGCCGACCCCGAGATAGACGAGGTACGCGACGCCGCTCCAGCGCAGGACGTCGAACCATTCGGCTAGGACTAGCAGCACCGAGGTCATGCCGAGCGCCGTGATCAAGAGCTGCGGCACAATGGCGAGCGTCGTTCCGGCCACCGTCACCAGCGCCGGGCCGACCCCGTAGCTCAAGCTGTGGGCGACGGTCAGCATGATGCTCGGCCCCGGCAAGAGGATCAGTACCGTGGTTGCCACCACGAAGGCCAGATAGACGTCGATATCCATGGGTTTCCTCCGCCAATTTGCGTGACGCGCCTCAGCCACCGGCGACACTCTGGGATGTGTACTCAATACACGATAGGCCCGTGTACGGCCACATCGCAGACCCTTGGAGGCAGCGCCACCGGGTCGGCCATTGCCTTCGGTGGCGTCCGGCTGACTTAACAAAGGTATCGTCGGTGGGGGCAGCCAATGGTTGTCGAATCACAAATCAACAGGTACCTGCCGCCCGATTGGTACAAGTCGCGCGCCTACCGCAGCAGCGTCGTGCGCGAGCTGCGCGCCGTCCTCGAGGCGTTCGGCACGCACATACCGGACAGCATCGAGGTGCGCGTCCACGACAGCACCGCCGAACTCCGCTACATGGTCATTCCCATGCGCCCGGCGGGCACCACGGACCTAGACGAGGCCGGGCTCGCCGAACTCGTTTCCCGCGACGCTATGATCAGCACGGCGGTGATCTGAGGGCTGCCGAGCGGGCCGGCGGGTGGGCTGTCCGGCGCAGCCTACCGCGAGCGGGCGGCGCCGCGACTAGTTCGGGCCAGGTTCTTGATTTCGGCGCTGGAACTCATGTTCGGCGCAGTATTGATTCTGGGGTCGAATTTTCCGACGTGCGGCCTTGCTTCGGTCTTTTCGCTCTTGGCCGCGGGCCTCGTGGCTTTGGCCGCTGCTCTCGCCTTCGCCCGCTTGCGGGCCTTGGCTTTGGTCATGACACCTTCACCCGTCTTGCAGCCTATTCGGCAATGGTTCGATAATACCATCGCGGTGCTACCACGAGAACCGCATACTTTCCGCCACTCGGGACTTCCCTCAAATTCTCATCTGCTATAGGAAGTCGTTTCCAGCGCCTTGGCGCGGATTAGTCCCTGGCAATACGTTGAGTCCCCATGACGTCAGAGTTCGATCGACGCCGCACCTTCGCGATCATTTCGCATCCGGACGCCGGCAAGACGACGTTGACCGAGAAGCTGTTATTTGCCGGCGGCGCCATCCATCTGGCCGGCGACGTCAAGGCGCGGGGTAACCGGCGCCGCGCCCGCTCCGACTGGATGAAGATCGAACAAGAGCGGGGAATTTCGGTGACCAGCTCGGTGATGACGTTCGAGCACGGCGGCCTCGTGTTCAACCTTCTGGACACACCCGGGCACAAGGACTTCAGCGAGGACACCTACCGCACGCTGACGGCGGTCGATTCGGCGGTCATGGTGATCGACGCGGCGAAAGGCATCGAGAGCCAGACACGCAAGTTGTTCGAGGTCTGCCGGCTGCGCGACATCCCCATCATGACCTTCATCAACAAGGTGGACCGCGAAGGCCGCGATCCCTTCGAGTTACTCGACGAGATTCACGAAACGCTGCAACTCGATATCGCGCCGATGGTCTGGCCTCTCGGCATGGGCGGTACGTTCCACGGTTGTTACGACCTCCACGGCAACCGCTTTCTGACCTCTTTCCAGGCCAGGGGTGCCGCCTTCGACAAGAGCGTCCCATGCACGGGCCCGGGCGACAGCAAGCTCGACGTATTGGTGCCTGAGCACATCCTCGAAACTGCCCGCAAGAATATGGAGTTGGCGCGGGCCGCCTACCCGGCCTTTGAACGCGACGCCTATCGCGCTGGCAACCTGACCCCCGTCGTCTTCGGCAGCGCGCTCCGGGGTTACGGTGTCGAGATGCTGCTCGAGCTGGTCGGGGCGCAGGCCCCTGAACCGCGCCCCAGCCCGGCCGACATCGGCGTCGTCGAGCCGCACCACCCCGCCGTCACCGGCTTCGTTTTCAAGGTCCAGGCCAACATGGACCGCAACCACCGTGACCGCGTCGCCTTTCTCCGCGTGTGCTCGGGCCATTTCCAGCGCGGCATGAAGCTGCGCCAGGTGCGTACCGGCAAGGACATCGTGGTGCGCAGCCCGGTCTTTTTCATGGCCCGCGACCGCGAGATCGCCGAAGACGCCCATCCCGGTGACGTCATCGGCATTCCCAACCACGGCACCGTCCGTGTCGGCGACACGTTCACCGAGGGCGAGAGCTTCCGCTTTACCGGTCTTCCCGTTTTCGCGCCCGAGAACCTGCGGCGCGTGCGCCAGGTCGACCCGTCGCGGACCAAGCAACTGCGCCGGGCCCTGGAGGACCTCTCCGAGGAGGGACTGATCCAGGTGTTCAAGCCCACCGTCGGCTCCCAGTGGATTGTCGGCGTGGTCGGCGTGCTCCAGCTCGACGTGCTGGCGGCGCGCGCCAGACAGGAATACCGGGTCGACATCGAGTTCGAGACGGTGCCGTACTCGGCGGCGCGGTGGCTGCGCTCCGAGGACGGGCAAGCACTCAAGACCTTCATCCGCACGCACGCCGGCAAGGTGGTGTGCGACCGCGACGACCACCCGGTCTTCCTGGCCGAGGGCCAGTGGGAGATCGACCACAACGTCAAGAACAACGAGGCCATCGAGTTTCTCAAAACAAAGGAGTTACTGTAACCGGTTCTATAGCCGCCGGCGTGCTAATCTCAAGGCGGCGGAACCGTTCGCGGCATGACGGCGCACCCGCGCCGCAGCTCTCCTCACCACAGGAAACGGTTCACCCACCATTTTTCTCGAGCCAAGAAATTGAGCCATGCGCCTTATCAGCCTGATGACAGCCGTTGTCTTACTTTTCGCGCCGTGGACCGAGGCCGACGCCGAGCCCCAGGTTCTGGCCCTGCTGGCCACCGGCGAGGCGACGCCCCTCACTTGCGCCGACGGCGAATGCTTCGCCGAGTTCACGGCGTTCTGAGTATGTTTCCAAAAATCGGCCGAACTCGCGATAATTCTCGATTAATACGGAGCCCAGAGCCTGGTCTTCTGGACGCGTCAGTTCATCTTTCAGACCGTTGATCTTCAGCCATTCCTCGACCCTGGCCTCATCGAGACGCACATAAATGGCTTCGTTTTTTTGTTGGAGCACATAAATCGGTCGCTTTCTATAACCAAGGGTCGGAAAGGCCTTAAGGCGCACCGGCATCTGCAAATTTCTCTGTCGGGTGATAGGCGTCGGACTAGTCCGGGAATAACCAAAGGTAAACTGCAGACCTGGTTACCGGGAAGGGCCGATACGGCCTCCGCTACATGGGGGCTACAGCCGTATCGGCCATTCCCTCCAACGGTGTCAGGTCTAGCTTAAAACGTGGTATCGTTCGTGGGGGCAGGTCATTACGGCAACACTG
>DASCNF010000198.1:0-4384 GCA_036011345.1 Rhodospirillales bacterium
GAAGTGGAGGACCTCCTGGTGGCCGTCGCCGCCGATGTTGGAAAGGAAGCGGTAGCCGTCGCCGACGACGCCGAGCTGGCGCGCCACGTGGCCGACGGCGCGGAAGAAGCCGCTGATTTCGGAATCGCTTGCATTGGTCGAGAAATCGTCCATCGAAACGTAGGCTTCCTTGGGGATGACCAGCACGTGCACCGGCGTCTGCGGGTTGATGTCACGGAAAGCGAGGGCGTGCGCGTCCTCATAGACCTTGTCGCAGGGACTCTCGCCGCGCAGGATCTTGGCGAATATGTTGTCGGCATCGTAATCCATGGTCTGGCCTTTTTATTCCTGTTGCGGTTCGGGGCGCGCCGCCTTTTCGTCGAGGCCGGACGTGTCCTCGCGGCGCGCCAGTTCGGCCCACACGTCGGCCGGCGCGATGCCGACCCCGGCCCACAGCACCAGCAGGTGGTAGAGAAGGTCGGCGCTCTCCTCGGTTACGTGTCGGGACGAGGTGTGGTGGGCGGCGACCGCCACCTCGACCGCTTCCTCGCTCACCTTCTGGGCGATGGCGCCAACACCCCCGGCGAAAAGCTGGGCGGTATAGGAGCTTTCGGGATCAGCGCTGCGGCGGCTTTCGATGGTCGCGAAAAGGCGCTCCAGCTGGGTGCTGTCGGGGGGTTTGCCGGCCATGTGTCATTACTCCCTGGAGGCGTCCGGCGCCAGGTCGTCACGCACCGCCAGGCCCGCCGCCTTCATGTGGGCCTTGGCCTCGCCGATCGTATAGGTGCCGAAATGAAAGATCGAGGCGGCGAGGACGGCCGAGGCGTGGCCTTCCCTTACCCCGTCGACTAGGTGATCGAGCTCGCCGACACCACCCGACGCGATGACCGGGATGGAGACGGCGTCGGCGATGGCCCGGGTGAGGCCCAAATCGAAGCCCTTCTTGGTGCCGTCCCGGTCCATCGACGTGAGCAGGATCTCGCCGGCGCCGAGGGCGACCAAGTGCTTCGCCCAGTCGACGGCGTCGAGGCCGGTCGTCTCGCGCCCGCCGTGGGTGTAGACCTCAAAACCGCCGCCGGGGCGCGCCTTGGCGTCGATGGCGACAACGATGCACTGGCTGCCGAACTTCTCGGCCGCCTCGCGCACGAATTCCGGGCGCTTCACGGCGGCGGTGTTGATGGAAACCTTGTCGGCCCCGGCCAGCAGTAGTTTACGGATGTCGCCGGTGGCGCGCACGCCGCCACCGACGGTGAGCGGCATAAAGCATTGCTCGGCGGTGCCGGCGGCGATGTCGAGGATGGTGTCGCGCGCCTCGACGCTGGCCGTGATGTCCAGGAAGCAGAGTTCGTCCGCCCCCTCGCGGTCGTAGACGCGGGCCTGCTCGACCGGGTCGCCGGCATCGATCAGGTTGACGAAATTCACGCCCTTGACAACGCGTCCGCCGTCGACGTCGAGACACGGTATGATCCTCACCTTCAACACGGCCCATCCTCAATCGTGGCCCCAATCACGGCGCCGGCCCCTTGAGCGCCGCCACCGCCGCCGCCACGTCCAGGCGCCCGTCGTAAAGGGCGCGCCCGGCGATGACGCCCTCGAGCAGGCCGTCCCCAGCCGTCTTCAATGCCTCGATATCGGCCAGCCCGGAGACGCCCCCGGAGGCGATAACCGGCACCGTGACGGCGTCGGCCAGGGCTACCGTGGCGGCGACGTTGGGTCCTTCGAGGGCACCGTCGCGGGCGATGTCGGTATAGACCATGACGGCGACGCCCGCATCCTCAAAACGGCGCGCCAAGTCGAGCGCCGGCACCTCCGACGCCTTGGCCCACCCTTGCGTCGCCACCATCCCGTCACGGACGTCCACGGCCACAGCCACGCTTCCCGGGTACTGGCGGCAGGCTTGGCGCACCAAGCCGGGATCGTCGAGCGCCGCCGTGCCCAGGACGACCCGGCGCACGCCTAACTCCAGCCACCGGGCGACGGTGGTGCCATTGCGGATGCCGCCACCCAATTGTACCGGGACATCGACAACGGCGAGGATGGCCGCCACCGCATCACCGTTGACCGGGTGCCCGGCGAAGGCGCCGTCCAAATCAACCACGTGCAACCACTCGGCACCGGCCGCGGCGAAGGCGGCGGCCGGTGCGGCGGGGTCGTCGCCGAACACCGTGGTCTGGGCCATGTCGCCGCGCAGGAGGCGCACGCACTGGCCGTCCTTGAGGTCGATGGCGGGATAAAAGATCATCGGCTACCCCCATCCTCCCAGCGCCGCCCGCTCACGGCCGCCACCCGAGAAAGTTGGTGATCAGCCTGAGCCCGGTGGCCTGGCTCTTCTCCGGGTGGAACTGGGTGCCGATCATATTGTCGCGGCCCACGGCGGCGGTCACCGAGCCGCCGTACTCGACGGTGGCCAGGACGTGGGCCGGCTCGGTGCACACCAAGGCGTAGGAGTGCACGAAATAGGCGTGCGCCCCGGGCGCAATACCAGCCAATACCGGGTGCCCGGGGGCCGTCATGGCGAGTTCGTTCCAACCCATGTGCGGGATCTTGAGCGCCGCGTCGGCGAGCGCCAGCGCCGCCACCTCGCCGGGGATCCACCCCAAACCGGTGTGATCGCCGTGCTCGCGCCCCATCTCGGCCATCAATTCCATGCCGACGCAGATGCCGAGGAAGGGCTTGCCGCCCCGGATCACCGCGCCGTCCAGGGCTTCCAGCATGCCGGGCAGGGCGGCCAGGCCGCCCATGCAGTCGCCGAAGGCGCCGACGCCGGGCAGCACCACCCGGCCGGCGCCAGCCACGGTCGCGGGATCGGCGGTGACGGTCACGGTCTCGGTCGAGCCGGCCTCGGCAACGGCCCTCTCGAAGGCCTTGGCGGCGGAGCGCAGGTTCCCCGAGCCGTAATCGATAATGACCACGCTCATGCAACAGCGCTCATGGCCGGAGGTCCGCCGCCAGATGCGGCGTGTCCTCGAGGAAGCGCCCGAGCGCCGCGTCGGCGTCGCCGCCGGCGACCACCGCGGCCTCGTCAAAGCCCCGGCGGCCGAGAGTCCAGCACCTGAGATCGTTGGCCAGCATGCCGACGATCACCGCCACGCCGAGGAAGGCCGCCCCCTGGCTCAGGGGATCGAGGCCGAGCAAGGCAATGGCGGCGCCTATCGCCGCCTGCGCCACCAGCAGGGCGAGGCCGACCTGCCACAACCCGTTCCACAGCGCCCACAGGGCGGAGAAGAAGAACGCCGGCCAGCAGAACCCCTCCTTGACCGCCACCAGGTCACGGTCGGGATCAAGGCCGTAGCGGCGCAAATGGACCGTGTAAAGGCGCATGGTGGCCAGCCCCCGTCGGGCCGGATTACAGGGAGCCGTCGAGCGTGCCCTTGGTGGAGAGCACCTCGCCCGAGTGGCGCGCGTCTACCGCCATCGCTTGGCGTAGCGCCCGCGCCAACCCCTTGAAACACGACTCGACTATGTGGTGCGTGTTGTCGCCGTAGAGGTTTTCCACGTGCAGGGTCAGCCCCGCCGCCTGCGCGAAGGCCTGGAACCACTCCTTGAAGAGCTCGGTATCCATCTCGCCGAGCTTGGGGCGCACCAGGTTAACCTTCCACACCAGAAAGGGCCGGTTGGAGGCGTCCAGCGCCACCCGCGTCAGGGTCTCGTCCATGGGGACGAGGGCGGTGCCGAAGCGCGCGATGCCGGCACGCTCGCCGAGCGCCTTGGAGACGGCCTCGCCGACGGCGATGCCGACGTCCTCGTTGGTATGGTGGAAGTCGATGTGCAGATCGCCCTCGGCCTTGATGTCGAGGTCCATAAGGCTGTGGCGCGACAACTGCTCCATCATGTGGTCGAGAAAACCGACGCCGGTCGAGACGTCGTAGGCCCCCGTGCCGTCGAGGTTGACGGTCACTTGGATTCTCGTTTCCGTGGTTTTGCGCTCCACCGTCGCCGTGCGCATGGCGCGACCTCCTCTTCAAGGGCCCGGCAAGGCCCCGCTTTTCGGCGCGACTTTTAGCAGGAACACCGGGCCTCCGCCAGTGTGGAGGGTTGGAGCAGGCAAAACCGTTTGTTCAAAGTATCGCGCAATGTGGAGAATACTTTAGGTAGTAGTAAACGGCATGGTATCGGCGGTCAGGCACGCGACACTCGTTGGCTTACCTGAGGGCAGCCGCGGCAGTGATGGCATGGCTCGTGGTAGCTGGCTGTGTACCTCGCCTCGACGTTCCAAAGGTCGAACGCCAGAAGCCGGCCAAGATCGCCAACCGTGCCGACCTGGCACCCATTCAGTTAGAGGCGATGCGCTTTAAGCTCCGCCGTGGAACGAAGATAGGCACCTGCGAATACATGTTCTTTGCGAATTGTTATCCCTTTATCGAGGCGGTCTATTGGAACCGGGGCCGTGTGAATGCTAGTGACG
>DASCNF010000199.1:0-8657 GCA_036011345.1 Rhodospirillales bacterium
GCCACCTCCCACAGCCGGACCGATCCGTCGGCGCTTCCCGACAGCGCGTGGCGGCCGTCGGCAGAGAGGACGACGGACACGACACGCCCTTCATGCCCCTCGAAGTTGCGCACCAGCCGGCCGCTGTTGGTCTCCCACAGACGGAGGGTCTTGTCAGCGCCGCCCGAGACGACGTGGCGTCCATCGGGCGAAAAAGCAACGGCGAAAGTGCCGCCGGGGTGGCCTTCCAGGGTGCGAAGGCTCTCATCGGCGATCTGTGCCCAGCCCGGCGCGGCCGCCAGGCACAGTATGGTGGCGAGGATGAATCGCTTCATGGCGCTGCTACTTGTTCTTGTTCTGCTGAATGAGACGGAACGGCCTTTTCCAGCACCCATGTTATCACCTAGATATTTGCGGAGTCATCGCTCCCGCAAATATGAACACTTGCGATTTCCTGGCTGGACGGCTAAATCGTTAGCACTCTCGCGCGGCGAGTGCTAAGACCGCTCGAAAGTTCGTTCATGGTAGGGACACCCGGAGGAAGCAATGCCATTCAAACCTTTGCACGATCGTGTTTTGGTCAAACGCCTCGAACAAGATAACAAAACGGCAGGTGGCATCATCATTCCCGACACCGCCCAGGAGAAACCCGTCGAGGGGAAGGTTCTGGCGGTCGGCTCGGGACTACGCGCCGAGGACGGAAAGATCACCCCCCCCGACGTCAAACCCGGCGACCGCGTTCTGTTCGGACAGCACGGCGGTACCGAGATCACCGTCGACGGCGAGGAATTGGTGATCATGCGCGAATCCGACATCCTAGGCGTGCTCGAAGGCACGGCGTCCCGCAAGCGGACCGCCTGACACCGTCGCGGCGACGCAAGAATCAAGAAGTGAAGGAGTAACGAGATGCCCGCAAAGCGCATCAGGTACGGCGCCGACGCCCGCGAGAGGATGATGCGGGGCGCCGACATCCTGGCCGACACGGTCAAGGTAACGCTCGGGCCCAGGGGCCGGAACGTATTGTTTGACAAGTTCGGGGGGCCCCGGGTCACCAAGGACGGCGTCACGGTGGTCAAGGAGATCGAGCTTGACGAAAAGTTCGAGAACATGGGCGCCCAGATGTTGCGCGAGGTCGCGTCGAAGGCCTCCGACGAAGTCGGAGACGGCACCACCACGGCGACCCTCCTGGCGCACGCCATCTTGCGCGAGGGCGCCAAGGCGGTGGCCGCCGGCATGAACCCCATGGATCTGCGGCGCGGCATCGACGCCGCCGTGAGCGCCGTCGTCGAAAAACTACACAAGCGCTCGCGCAAAGTCTCCACCAACGAGGAGATCGCCCAGGTAAGCACCATCTCCGCCAACGGCAGCGCCGAAGTCGGTGCCATGATCGCCGAGGCTATGGAGCGGGTGGGCAACGACGGCGTCATCACCGTGGAAGAGGGCCGCAGCCTGCACACCGAGGTCGACGTGGTCGAAGGCATGCAGTTCGACCGGGGGTACATCTCTCCCTACTTCGTCACCGACGCCGAGAAGATGATCTGCGAGCTCGAGGACGCCTATGTGCTGGTCACCGAGGAAAAACTCACCGGCATGCTGCCGCTGGTCCAACTCCTCGAAGCGGTCGCCCAGTCTGGCCGTTCGCTGCTAATCATCGCCGAGGACATCGAGGGCGAGGCCCTGGCCGCCCTCGTGGTCAACAAGCTGCGCGGCGGCCTCAAGGTGGCCGCCGTCAAGGCGCCCGGCTTCGGCGACCGCCGCAAGGAGATGCTCAGGGACATCGCCGCCCTCACCGCCGGCCAGGCCCTCTCCGAGGACCTGGGCATCAAGTTCGAGAACGTTACCCTCGACATGCTGGGCACGGCCAAGCACATCGTTCTCACCAAGGACGACACGACCATCGTCGAGGGCGCCGGCAAGAAGGCTGACATCAAGGGCCGCTGCGAGCAGATCCGCGCCCAGGTCGAGGAAACCACCTCGGACTACGACCGCGAGAAGCTGCAGGAACGGCTTGCCAAGCTGGCCGGCGGCGTGGCCGTGATCACCGTCGGCGGTGCCACCGATATCGAGGTTAAGGAGCGCAAGGACCTCGTCGACGACGCCCTGCACGCCACCCGCGCCGCGGTCGAGGAAGGCATCGTGGCCGGCGGCGGCGTGGCGCTTCTCTATTCGACGCGGGTGCTGGACAAGGTGAAGATCGGCAACGCCGACCAGAAGGCCGGCATCGACATCGTGCGCCGCGCCCTACAGGCACCGTGCCGGCAGATCGCCGAGAACGCCGGCTTCGACGGCGCCGTCGTTGCCGGTAAGCTCCTCAACCAGAAGAACGTCAACCGGGGTTTCGACGCTCAGGCGGGCGAATTCACCGATTTGGTCAAGGCCGGTGTTATGGACCCCACCAAGGTGGTTCGCACAGCACTTCAGGACGCCGCTTCGGTGGCCGGGCTCCTGATCACGACCGAGGCCATGGTCACCGAGATAC
This sequence comes from Rhodospirillales bacterium, assembly GCA_036011345.1. Lineage (GTDB taxonomy): Bacteria > Pseudomonadota > Alphaproteobacteria > Rhodospirillales > JASLQF01 > JASLQF01. Next base: position 2,459 of record DASCNF010000199.1, read on the forward strand.
CCGAGGAGAAACCCGCCATGCCGCCACCGGACATGGGCGGCATGGGCGGTATGGGAATGTGATACGGAGCATCAAGGTATCCGGCCCTCTGTCGCGGGCCTCATGTTTCGATGCGCTAAATGTAAGGTCCGCACCCTTTCTCTCGACATGACGTTCTCTTGACATGACGGGCCGCGCCCGCGGGCGCGGCTCCATGTTTTGCGTCAGGCGCGCTCACGGCTCCGGCCGCCGTCGCTGCCGCGCCCACTCGACCACCCGCAGGAAGGTGCCGACGATGCCCCTGGGCAGGAAGACGATGACCACGATGAGAAGGACGCCGGCGGGGATCTGCAGGAACGACAAGGCATGGGTCGCCGAGATATGATTGTAGAAAAGGGCACCGACGATGGGGCCGGTGAAGTTGCGGAAGCCGCCGAGCAGGGTAAGCAGTGCGAGCTTGCCAGAAAAGGTGAAGAAGAGGACATGGGGCTCGGCAACGCCGCTCAAAGGCGCCCACAGGATGCCCGCCAAGCCCACCAACAGACCCGAGATCATGAAGGCGATCCAGCGGTAACGCCTGACCTCGACGCCGACGAAGGCGGCCCGAGTCTCGTTGTCGCGAATCGATTGCAGCGCCTTGCCGAAGGGCGAGTGAACCACCCACCACATGAACGCGACGCAGGCGCAGAAGAGAACCAGCACATAGTAGTAATAGTCGTGAACGAAGCGCGGGAAGCTGCCCGTTTCGGCGTAGCCGAGGAGCCCGCCGAGGAGGGTCGGGCGCTTGACCACCATGCCGTCGGTGCCGCCGGTCACCCAGAAGAACTTGAAGGCCAGGCTCCACAGGACCTGGGCGAGAGCCAGGGTGAGGATGGTGAAGAACGCCTTGGTGTGGCGCACGCAGACGAACCCGAAAAGCGCGGTGACGAAGCCCGTCGCCGCCAGCCCGCCGACGATAAAGAGCTCCATGGAGACGATGCCGAGGTCGCGGCCCATGAAGGCCACCGCGTAGACCCCCACACCGAAATAGGCGGCGTGGCCGAACGACAAGAGCCCCGTGTAGCCAAGCAGAAGGTTGAACCCGAGAGTGGCGATGGCGAGGATGAAGCCGTAGGTAAGGATCATCGTCTGGAAGGCATCGGCAAACCGAGGAACAACCAAGAGCAGGGCGACGAACAGCCCTCCGATGGTCAGGAACTGTGCCAGCGATGTCTTTCTTCGGGTACGGGAATTCATTTTCGGGGAGGGAATGTTGAGGCGGGGGAAAGGGGCATGTTTCTTGGGGCGCCGGGAAACCCCGGCCCGGGATGCTCACTGAAAGCGGTAAGCTCGGCGCCCAATCTGCCAGTTGCAGGGATAGGTTTCGGCGAAGGCACGGACGGCCGCGCGGCTGGCGCTCAGACTGCGGGCTTCCGGATGGCGGTCCAGCCAGCGCTTGACGAAGTCCTGTATCTGGTCCGAGGACGTGGCCTCCGGGATGCAGGCGCGGCGGCCGTCGACGGGCCCGTCCCGCAAAACGCCCGCGATGGCAACCACATAGCCGAGGCACATGCCGGCGCTTAGCATGAACAGGGTGCTCGCCGGTGCCGAGCACAACATGTACAATTCGTAGCCGTCGTAGTCCGCCGCCGCCGTAGTGGTCCATTGCATGCCCGCACACAGCACCGTGACCCGAACCCCGCGATACGTCATCGCCGCTCCTCCAATTGCCGCAGCCGCTTGACGAACCGCTCGTCGGCGGGATCGAGCACCGTGGCCTTGCGGTAATCGTCCTCGGCGCGGTCGCGCCGGCCCATCTCCTCGAAGACCAGACCGCGGTGGTAATAGTCGGAGGGGAGATCCGGTGTCAATCCGATTACCCTTTCATAATCGGCGATGGCGGGCGCGTACTCCCCGAGCTTACGGTAGGCGTCGGCGCGTTGGCGCAGATTCTCCGCCAACTCCGTCCCGGACAGCCTTCCCGAGGCGATGAAACTGGTAAAATAGCGGACCCGTATGCTCAACTCGCCGCGGTTCTCACCGCCGGCACAAGCGTTTTGTTCGCCCAGCTCCGAGGCGCCAGCCGCGCCGGCCATCGCGACGACCAACACGAGCACCATCGCCGATCGTGTCATGCCGGGCTCCTCGTTGTCTCCTGGTGGGCTGTCCCCTTGCTGGGGACGGTACACCGGTTACAGCGTCGGAGAAAGCCCGCTCGCTTGCCCCCGGCACGGACTTCGAACAGGCTTATGGCTGGCAAGGGGGAAGAACATGGCAGGTACGGCGGTGCAGGATATCGGAACCTTCGACTACGTCGTCGCCGGCGCGGGATCGGCGGGCTGCGTGCTGGCCAACCGCCTGAGCGCCGATATATGCGTTGACATACTAATAAGGCTATTAATATTAGTGCGTTGGTATACTGATATGGCCATCGGTATTAGTACATTGGCATACCATTAAGAAATTAGGCGGCGCCCACCGCACCGGCACCCGGCGTGGCGCAAGATGAGCCGCTCCCCCCCCCTCCTCAAACGTGCTATGGTGCGGGATACGGCAAATGCACCGGCGCGGAGAAAAGGGACCATGAGACGCGGTATCGACCATCTCGTTATGTGCGTGCGCGACCTAGAGGCGGCGCGCAAAACTTACGAGACCATGGGCTTCACCACCACGCCACGGGCCGTCCATCCGTTCGGCACCGGCAATTTTCTAGTTCAGCTCCAGGGCAACTTCCTCGAGCTCCTGACCGTCCTCGATGCCGCGAAGATCCCACCCATGGAACCCGGGCGCTACAGTTTCGCGGCCTTCAGCGAAGCGTTCCTGGAGAAACGCCAGGGCATGTCCACCCTGGTCCTGCAAAGCGAGGATGCGCGCCGCGATCTCGCCGAGTTCGCGGAAAAGGGGCTGCGCACTTACGAGCCCGTCGATTTTTCCCGCAAGGCGACGCTGCCCGACGGCTCCCAGGTGACGGTATCCTTTTCCCTGGCCTTCGTCTCCGACGAGGCCATGCCCGAGGCCGGCTTCTTCGCCTGCCAGCATCATCACCCGCCGGAATACTTCTGGAAACCACAGTTTCAGACCCACGCCAATGGGGTGCAGCGCATCATCGAAGTCTTCATGGTGGCCGACGAGCCGGCATCCGCGGCCGGCTTCTACGAGCACCTCTACGGTCCCGAAAACGTCGCCGCCGCCGACGGCGCTCTCACCGTGGAAACGGGCCAGGAACGAATCACCGTACTCGGCCCCGCCAGGTTCGCGGCGCGCTTCCCCGGCGTTGACTGCGCCGACGCCCCAGCGACGCCCCACTTTGCGGGATACCGCCTCGTCGTCGCCGACCTCGATGCCATGGAATCGTTGTTGTCGGAGCGCGTCGTGGCCTTCCGCAAGGGCGCCGGAAGCCTGTGGATCGCGCCCGAGGACGCCTTCGGCGCCGTCGTCGAGTTCGCGCCGGAGAACGGGGCGTAGGGGACAGCATTCCCCGGAGCGGCACGGAATGACCGCTTTCGACGAGCTTTCAACTTGGGACGATCGGGCGCTGGCGAAACGGCTCGGCTGGTATCGAAACGTCGCCGAAAACCGTCTTCCGGCGCGCTTCCGCGTGGCACGCACGGTGCCGCTTTCGCTCTCTCTCGAGGACGCTTCAGAGGACGCGTTGTGGGGCGAGCTCGACCGGCTCACCCCGGTATTCGAGGGGCGCCGGCGCCGCATCGCGGAAAGCGGCGAGGCGCTGGGGCAGGCGGCGGCGGGGCCCGACTTGCTCGATCTTTGCCGGGCACTGGTTTGGCGCATGCTGGCACACTGCAATCTCTGCGAATGGAACTGCCGGGTGGACAGGACCCGCGGCACCAAGTTCGGCGCCTGCAAGCTGGCTGCCCAATCGCGCGTCAGCGCCTACTTCCACCACCTGGGCGAGGAGCTCGTCTATCGCAGCTGGTCGGGCTCTGGCACCATTTTCTTCACGTCCTGCAACATGCGCTGCGCGTTTTGCCAGAACGGCGACATCGCGGCCGACAAGGATAACGGCACGGTGGTCGACGCGCGCACCCTGGCCACCATGGCGTGGCTGCTGCGCATGGAGGGCTGTCACAACATCAATTGGGTGGGGGGCGATCCGACCATCCACCTGCACGCCATCGTCGACGCCATATGGCTTCTCGGGGGCGACTTCGCGGCCCCGTCACGCCGGGACCTCGGCGCCGCACTGCCCATGAAGGCCGACCCCTTGCGCTTGGGCGTCGCGTTCCCGCCGGGCGGTTACGAGGGCGGCTACGAGGGCGCCTTCAACACGCCCATGCTGTGGAACAGCAATTTCTTCATGTCGGAAGATGCCATGAAGCTCTCGCGAATCCTCATCGATGTGTGGCTGCCCGACTTCAAGTTCGGCACCGGGCGCTGCGCGGTCACGCTGTCGCGTACCCCGCGTTATTGGGAGACGGTAACGCGTAACCTGGCGCTGGTCGAGGCCTGGGGCGGGGACGCCACTATCCGTCACCTGGTCATGCCCAACCACGTGGAGTGCTGCACGTTCCCGGTGCTCGACTGGATCGCCGAGAACATGCCCGGCGTGCCCGTCAACATCATGGATCAATACCGGCCGGAGACCTGCTGCGATCCCTCCGCCGAAAAATACTTGGAGCGTTACGCCGAAATGGCGCGGCGTCCCACCCCCGACGAGGTTCAAGCCGCCTACCGGCATGCCCAAGAGCGCCGCGTCAACTACCGGACCATCACCCACGAGAAGAACACTATGGGGTTGTTCGCTTGAGCCCCCGGTAGGGTCGTCCGAAGGCACACGGCGCCTTGTCCGGCGCCGCCCATCACTCGTTCTCACATCCCATTCACACCGCGTTCGCATGGTGGCAACGCCGCCCTGATAATGATTGTCAGCCGCTCACCACCCAATGTTGGCAACGGAACGGGGCAAGGCCGTAAAGGCGACAACAAGCGGATGGGAGATCCCATGTCCGAAGCGAACGCAACAGACGACAATGATCGGGATACACAGTCCACCGGCACGAAGGTGTTGCTTGCCGACGACCATGCCTCGTACCGCGACATGATCTCCCAAACCCTGCGCAAGGCCCACCAAGACGTGACGGTGATCGAGGCGGGCAATTTCGCCGAGGCACTGCAAATTGCCACGACGCACGACAACCCGAGCTTGGCCATCGTCGATCTCATCATGCTGGGAATGGATGGATTCGGGGGCATCGCGGAACTGCGTGACAGGTTGCCCGAAGTCCCCATCGTCGTGGTTTCCGCCTTGAGCAGACCTCGGTACATCCTTCAGGCTTACGATCACGATGCCGACGGCTTCGTTCCGAAGACAACGAACGCCATGCTGCTGCTCGGTGCCCTTGACGTGGTGTTGTCCGGCGGGGTCTACGTACCGCCGGAAGCGCTCGAGGCGGGCGACGGCGGCCCCCTCGAGGCGACACTGCGGGCGGCCAAAATGGAGATCTTCGACCGGTAGGGCTCCGGCCAGTGAATGAAAGGTCGGAAGGGCCCTCAGGGTATTCCATACCTGGATAGCACGCCGCGGTCGTCGCGGCCGGTGGTGAATTCGAGTATACCGGGACGGCAACGAGAGAGGGTGCACGATGGCCGAGTCCCAACATCCATCACGACAATACGCGATCCTGTTCCTTTTGGTGCTGGCGCCGTTCTTCCTGAACGACTTCGCCTTCATGGCCAGCCAAACGGCGGAGCAGTGGCTGGCCGCCGACTACGGCTCCAAGGCCGTGGCGCTAGCGCTGATCGCCGCCTTCGCCGTGTTGCGCCGCCCAGCGCTCGCCTCGTTGCCGCGACGCGGGTTGACAGCCGAGGCGCTGTTGCTGGCCGCCGTTTGTGCCCTCGCCATCCTCGCCGTCGATTTGATGATTACCGAGGCGCGGGATTTCTTCCCTGAGGAACTCATCCTTTTCCGTTATCCGAAGATCGACCAGCCGGCCCTCTACTGGATCGACCTTACCTTCGGCCTAACCCTGACGGTGGTGGCCGAGGAGGCGGTCTTCCGCGCCATCTCCCGCGATATCCTGGCCCGCCATATGAGCAACACCTTGGCCATCGTCGTCGCCTCGGCGCTGATCTTCGCCTCCATCCACTGGTCGCACGGCATCGGTGCCATGCTCACCGCGCTGTTCGCCGGCGCCATGTTGATGGCGCTCTACATGCGCACCGGCTCGGTAGCGCCGTGCATGATCGCCCACTACGTCGTCGACGCCGCCAATTTCCTGTGAGG
>DASCNF010000200.1:0-2479 GCA_036011345.1 Rhodospirillales bacterium
CCGCCCCTGGGGAATGGCGCTCAATCCAGTGGTGGGCGATATCGGCGCGCCGGCATATCCACACCCGGTCGTGCCCCTGCACGTGGTCCAGGAAGCGCGCCAACGCCGCCATCCGGCCCGGCCGCCCGGCTAATCGGCAGTGCAGGCCCACCGACATCATCTTGGGGCGTTCGCCGCCCTCGGCGTAGAGCACGTCGAAGGTGTCGCGCAGGTAAGCGAAGAATTGGTCACCCGAGTTGAAGCCCTGGGCGGAGGCGAAGCGCATGTCGTTGGCGTCCAGGGTGTAGGGCACGACCAGCCAGGGCTTGCCGTCCACGTCCTCCCAGTAGGGCAGGTCGTCGGCGTAGGAATCGGCGTCATAGAGGCAGCCGCTCTGGCTGGCCACCAGGCGCCGGGTGTTGGGGCTGGTGCGCCCGGTGTACCAGCCCTCGGGCCGGCGCCCGGTTATTTTTTCGATGCTTTTGATGGCGCGACGGATGTGGTCGCGTTCCGTTTCCTCGTCCACGTCCTGGTAGTCGATCCAGCGCCAGCCGTGGCTGGCCACCTCGTGCCCGGCCCCGACCATGGCAGCGGCGGCCTCGGCGTTGCGCTCCAGCGCCATGGCGACGGCGAACACGGTGAGCGGCAGGCCGCGGTCTTCGAACATGCGCATGAGCCGCCAGAACCCGGCGCGGCTACCGTACTCGTAGATGGATTCCATGCTCATGTGGCGGGCGCCGACGATGGGTTGGGCGCCAATGATCTCCGACAGGAAGGCCTCGGAGGCGGCGTCTCCGTGCAGGATGTCATTCTCGCCGCCCTCCTCATAGTTGAGGACGATCTGCAGGGCTAGGCGTGCCTCTCCCGGCCAGCTAGCCTCTGGCGGGTCGGCCCCGTAGCCGACCATGTCGCGAGGGTAGGGATCGTTCACTCGAGGGGCGCTCCCTGGCGCACCCACACGCCGAGCAGGTCGCGCTCCTCCTGGCTCATGCTCGTCTCGTCGCCTAGCGGCATGGTCTGGGAGACGACGGTGCGGGCAAAAATACGCTGGGCGCGGGTCTTGATCTGCTGGGGCGTGTCGAACATCACGCCCTCGGGCGGCTTGTCGAAGTCCTCGTGCCGGGGTTTCACCGAATGGCATGGGACGCAACGCAGGTCGATGACCGCTTTGACGGTGGCGAACGCCACCGGTTCGTTGGCGTCAACGGTGTCGGACTCGAACCGCGGCGCGCTGGCGTAGACGAGGGCAATCATGCCGGCGACGGCGGCTCCCGAGAAACAATAGCCGAGCGCCGCCCGGCCCTTGTTGCGCAGGTTGAAGGTATGGCGCACCGCCATGCCGATGAGGCTGACCGCGGCCAGGATCAACCAGCTTTGCGCATGCCCGTAGGTGGCAGGGTAGTGGCCGCTGATCATGATGAACACCACCGGCAGCGTCATGTAATTGTTATGTAGAGAACGCAAGCTGGCGGTGCAGGCGCGGGCCACGTCGGGCTCGGTGCCGCCCTTGGTGGCGGCGACGATCTGGCGCTGCGACGGAATGATGTGGACCCAGACATTGGCCACCATGATCGTGCCCAGCATGGCGCCGACGTGGGTGTAGGCGGCGCGCGCGCTGAGCACTTGGCTCAGGCCGTAGGCGGCGGCGGCGGTGAGGACGAACATGATGGCGGCGCCGAGCACCGGGGTCCGTCCGATCGGCGAGCGCCACAACACGTCATAGACGAACCACCCCACGGCGATGACCCCGATGCCGATCGCCACGGCGGCACCCGGGCCGACGTCGGAGACACCAGGGTCGACCATGTAGATCTTGGCCCCCAGGTAGTAGACGAGGAACAGCAGAAGGACGCCGGTGATCCAGGTGTAGGTGGCCTCCCACACGAACCAGTGCAGGGTCTTGGGCATCGTCGTCGGCGCCACGCCAAACTTTTCGGCCCGATAGAAGCTGCCGCCGTGGACCATCCATAGTTCGCCCTCGATCCCCTTGCGGGCCACCTCGGGGGGATGCAGGTGGCTGTCCTGCCAATTGAAGTAGAAGGACGAGCCGATCCACGCGATGCCCGTGATGACGTGCGTCCAACGGACGACGAGGTTGAGCCATTCACCCAGGTTTGGGTCCATCGAACGCGTTTCCTCGTTCTCACCAGGCGCCTGGCGCCCGATTATAGGCACCTTTGGCAGGTCCGGCCATATTGTATCCAATTTATATATCAAATTGTCTACATTTTGATTTACTGTGGCGGAAATTAAATTGAATAATGTGCCCCGTGTTGCGAAGCTTAGGTACCCGGCGCGTTATCGGGCAAGCGCGGGAAACGGCGCTTTTGGGAAGGGGAGCACGGCCATGGGGCCGAAGAGCTGGCGACGTGAGGCCCACAACGGCACCATCCGCTTCCTCCTGAACAATCAGGCGCGAGAGCTCGACTCCGTCGATCCCAACATGACGGTGCTCAACTACCTGCGTGGGGTAGAACGCAAGACCGGCACCAAGGAAGGC
>DASCNF010000201.1:0-7831 GCA_036011345.1 Rhodospirillales bacterium
GGTGAACTCCATATCCTGCATGTCCCTGTAGTGCCCCTCCATCATACGGCGCACTTCCAGCAACTCGGCGTAGATGTCCGGCATGACCTCTTGCAGCGCCGGCAGATCGGTGTGGGAGGCCTCGCGTTCGGCAATGGTCAAGGATTGCGGCGTGCGGATGCCGGCGACCACGTCCTCGCCCTGGGCGTTGACCAGGAATTCACCGTAATAGGCGTTCTCTCCGGTCGACGGGTTGCGGGTGAAACACACGCCGGTCGCCGAATCGTTGCCCATGTTTCCGAAGACCATGGCCTGGACGTTCACCGCCGTGCCCCAATCGTCTGGGATGCCATGCAGCTTTCGATAAGTGATGGCGCGATTGTTGTCCCAGCTTCGGAAGACGGCAGCGATACCTCCCCAAAGCTGCTCCTTGGGGTTTCCGGGAAAGGGCTGGCCGAGTATTTCCTTGGCCTTCTTCAAGTAGGCCCCGACGAGGAGCCGCCAGTCGTCGGCGTCGAGCTCGGTATCCAGGGTGACGCCGCGGTCCAACTTGTGGTCCTCGAGCAGGTCCTCGAAGTGGTGATACGCCACCCCCAGCACCACGTCCCCGTACATCTGGATAAAACGGCGGTAGCTGTCGCACGCGAAGCGCTCGTCGTCGCTCATGGCGGTCAACCCCTTGACCGTCTCCGCGTTGAGTCCGAGGTTGAGTACGGTGTCCATCATGCCCGGCATGGAGGCGCGCGCGCCCGAGCGCACCGACAGAAGAAGCGGCCTTTGGGGATCGCCGAACCGCGCCCCGGCAATCTCCTCGACGCCGGCCAGCGCTTGCTCCACTTCGGCCTCCAGACTATCGGGATAGGCACCACCGGTTTCGGAATAATGGGTGCATACCTCGGTGGTGATGGTAAAGCCCGGCGGTACGGGAAAGCCGAGGCTGCTCATCTCCGCCAGGTTGGCGCCCTTGCCGCCCAACAAATCGCGCATGTCGGCGGAGCCTTCCGCGCCGCCGCCGCCGAAACCGTAGACCCACTTGGTCATCGTTCACCGCCCTCGATCCGTGAGAAATCCGCAACCTGATTCATGGTCGCCCCGATAGCGCCGAGCAGGCGCAGCCTGTTCTCCCTCAAGTTAGCCTCGTCCGTATTCACCGTCACCCGATCAAAAAAATCGTCGACCGGGCGGCACAGCCCGGCGAGGGCCGCCATAGCACCCGTGAAGTCCTCCCCCGACAACGCGTGACGCACGCTACTGGCCGAGGCTTCGAGGCTTTCGGCGAGCTCTTTTTCCTCGGATGCTTCCAAGAGTTCGGCCCGGTGCGCGCCCCCATAGCGCGTATCGTCCTTCTTTTCCTCGATACGGACGATGTTGGCGGCGCGCCTGTACGCGGTTAACAGGTTGGCACCGTCGTCGCTTTCGAGGAACGCGCCAAGCGCCTCCACCCGCCCGAGAAGCCGTACCAGATCGTCCTCGCCGCCGAGGGCGAAGACGGCGTCGATGAGGTCGTGGCGCACCCCCTTCTCGCGCAGGTGCACCTTGAGCCGGTCGGCGAAGAAGACCAGAAGATCCGCATCGATATTGTCGACAGACGACTCATAAAACGCCCGACCGTTTGCAAAAGCACTCAAAAGCGGCAGCCGCAACTTGTTCTCGACGATCAGCCGGATGACGCCAAGGGCGGCGCGGCGCAACGCGAACGGGTCCCTGGAGCCGGTCGGCCTTTCGTCGATGGCCCAGAATCCGACCAAGGTATCGATCTTGTCGGCGAGGGCCACAGCGATACTGAGGGACGCCGTCGGACAGGGGTCGGAGGGCCCCTGAGGCGCGTAGTGCTCGGCAACGGCCTCGGCGACTTCCGGGTTTTCGCTGTCTGCAAGGGCATAGTAGCGGCCCATGACGCCCTGGAGTTCGGGGAATTCGCCGACCATCTCGGTCGTCAGGTCGGCCTTGGCAAGTAGCGCGGCGCGCCCGACCAGCACCTCGTCGGCGCCCGGGATGCACCCCGCCACTTGGGCGGCCAGCTCTTGTATGCGCTTTACCTTATCGGCCACGGTGCCGAGCTTGGCGTGGAAGACGAGCTGCTCGAGGTCCGGCCCCCGGCTCTCCAGGGCGCGCTTGCGGTCCTGGTCCCAGAAATAGCGGGCGTCCGAAAGCCGCGCCCGCAGCACGCGCTCGTTGCCAGCGACGATCTCCTTGCCGTCCGCCTTACCCGGCGTGTTGGCGACCACGATGAAGTGCGGCGCCAGCCGGCCCTTGCTGTCGGTAAGCGAAAAATACTTCTGATGGGCGCGCATCGACGTAGTGAGCACCTCGTCGGGGAGGTCCATGAAGTCCTTGTCGATGGCTCCCATCATCACCACCGGCCATTCGACAAGGCCGGTGACTTCGGCCAAAAGCCCCTCGTCGGGCTTCAATGTCAGTTTCGCCTGCATGGCTAGCTTCTCAGCGCCCGCCAGGATCGCCGCCCGGCGCTCGCCGGCATCGAGCATCACCTTGGCCGCCTTAAGATTTTTCGCGTAGTCGGTGAAGGTTTTCACTGTAAGCGGCCCGGGAGCGAGGAAACGGTGTCCGAACGTGATCATCCCAAAGGGCAACCTATATACGCCGCCTTGAAGGCCTTTACCGTCGAACACGACCAACACATTGTGCAGCGGCCTCACCCATCGCGTCCCATGGCTGCCCCAGCGCATCGACTTGGGCCACGAAAGCTCCGTGATGCACGACGGTATGATTTCGGCCAACACGTCCTTGGTAGCTCCGCCTTGGCGCTCGATGATCATGAAGTAGAATTCACCCTTCTCGGTCTCGCGCCTCTCGCACTGATCGAGGGTCAGGCCGGCCGATTTAAGGAATCCCTCGATGGCCTTTTCCGGCGCGTCGGCGCGCGGGCCCCGGCGTTCCTCGCGGGTATCCGGCTGCTTCTCGGGCAGGCCGTCGACGACCAGGGCCAAGCGACGCGGGGTGACGAAGGCCTGGGCCTCGTCGAAGGTCAGCCCTGCCTCCTTGAGCCCGTCCGTGATCAGGCGTTTGAGGTCCTCGGCGGCGCGCCTCTGCATGTGCGCCGGGATTTCCTCGGACAGCAGTTCCAGGAGAAGCTCTGGCACTGCTCAGTCCCCGCCGCCCGTGTGCCCACGCGAGGCCAACCACGCCTCGCAGCAACCCCTGGCCAGGGCACGCACGCGGCCGATGTGGGCGGCGCGCTCGGTGACGCTGATGACGCCGCGGGCATCGAGCATATTGAACAGATGGCTGGCCTTGATGCACTGCTCGTAGGCGGGCAACGGCAGGGACGCCTCAAGTTTCAGGAGCGCCTTGCACTCCTTCTCGGCGTCGGCAAAATGGCGGGCCAGCATGTCGGTGTCGGCGTGCTCGAAGTTGTAGGCGGAATGCTCGCGCTCGGCCTGCATGTAGACTTCCCCATAGGTGGTGCCCAGGCCGTCCCAGTCGAGGTCGTAGACGTTCTCGACCCCCTGGATGTACATGGTGAGGCGTTCCAGCCCGTAGGTCAGCTCCACGGAAACCGGGTCGCATTCGATGCCGCCCACCTGCTGGAAGTAGGTGAACTGGGTGACCTCCATGCCGTCGCACCACACCTCCCAACCGAGGCCGGCGGCGCCCAGCGTCGGGCTTTCCCAGTCGTCCTCGACAAATCGAATGTCGTGGCGTACCGCATCGATGCCGAGATGGCCGAGACTTTCCAGGTACACGTCCTGGGCGTCATCGGGCGATGGTTTGAGCAACACCTGGAACTGGTAATAGTGCTGGAGGCGGTTGGGGTTTTCCCCGTAGCGTCCGTCGGTGGGCCGGCGCGAGGGCTGCACGTAGGCGGCTTTCCACGGTTCCGGCCCGAGCGCCCGCAGGGTGGTCGCCGGGTGGAAAGTGCCGGCTCCCATCTGCATGTCGTAAGGCTGCAGAATGACGCACCCCTTCCCGGCCCAAAAGGCCTGCAGGTCCAGGATCAGGGACTGAAAGCTGGAACCGTTGCGGCGGGGTCTCTTTTTGGACGCACCGGCCATGGCGCTGGAGCACTCGGAATGGTGTTGGGCGGAACATACTTTCCGCCCCGGAAACGGTCAAGGACGCGCCTTCAGGCCGGATAGGGACAGTTCGGTCGGTCGCACCCTTGCGTGGCCTCCGGGGAAACGAAATCTTCGCACACCGCACACTTGACCATATCGTGAGCACTTGCCCCTGCCCAGCTGTCCGCGGCCGGCGATTTCCCTTCGCGCAGGCGAGCCCGCCCCTCGGCTTCGCGGCGCATCTGCACCCGGCCAACCCATTTGAAGCCGTACCAGATGAGCGCGATGACCGCAGCCGTGAAAAGCAACTTGGTGAGACTGAAGCCGAACATAGGGTCTTTGTACGGGGGCGCGGGAGTCCGGGTCAAGACGACCACGCCGTTTACACCAACGGTCCTACAGCCCGAAGCGGCCCCACCACAGCCGTTCCTCGACGACGGCGAGCAGGCCAGCCGCCCAGTCGCCGGGATCGCCGAGGCCACGTCCCGTCCCGTCCCCCGGCATGGCCAGGCCGAGGCGCCGGCGCAGCCACGGCCGCGAACCGGCCACCAGCCGCAGCTTGACGTTGTCGCCTAACTTCTCGCGCAGCACGCCGCGCATGTCGCCGATGCCGTCGATAAGCCCCACCTCCAGGGCCTTGCGGCCGGTCCAGAAGGCGCCGCTGAAGAGTTCGTCTTCCGGCGCCTTGAGCTTGTCGGCGCGGCGCTCGCGCACCAGGTCCTTGAAGGTGCCGTGGATGTCTTCCTGGATTTTCTTGAGGCGTTCCACGTCTTCTGGCTTCTCGGTAAGGAAAGGATCGAGGATGGCCTTACTCTCACCGGCCGTATGAAGGCGGCGCTCGATGCCGAGCCGCTTCATGAGCCCGGCGAAGCCGAAGCCCTGGGTGACGACACCGATGGAGCCGACGATGGAGCTTTCCTGGGCGTAAATCTCGTCGCCGGCGCAGGCCAGCCAATAGCCGCCCGAGGCTGCCACATCCTCGGCGAAGGCGAAGACGGGGATGTTCTTCTCCTCGGCCAGGGCGCGGATGCGCCGGGCGATTAGCGCCGCCTGCACCGGTGATCCACCCGGCGAGTTGATGGCCAGGGCGACGGCATGCAGGCGACGCATCTTGAAGGCGGTCTCGATCTGGTCGGCGGCACTGGCCAGGCTAAGCCCACGGCGCAGGGGCCCCAGGTTTCCGATGACGCCAGCGAACCTGAGCACGGCGACAACCGGCGGCGGATTGCGCAGCCGCTCGACCGGCACCAAGGCCAACAGCGATCGTAGGTTCATGGCTGAATATTCCTCGTTCGCCGCGGCGAAGATCGGTTTAAGTTGCCTGCTGCGCGTGAAAGGTCAAGCCCTTGGCCACCGCGCAGCACTGCCTCGGCCTGTGGCGTGAAGCCGCCGCCCTCTTCGTGCAGCACCATCCCCGGCAGCAGGCGGAGCGGTGTCGCCACGCCCTTGCGGCCCCTCAGGATGATACGGCGGGCCGGTTTGTCGCCGACGCCCGTGGCCGAGGCGGGACCCGGCCACAGGGGAAACACGACGACCTCGCCGAGGCGTCCGGCGAGCGCCGCAAGAATTTGGTCTAGGCGATCGGCGCGGTGGATAAGGGTGACGCTGCCCTTGGGCCTGACCATGAGCAGGCAAAAACGCAGCCAGTCCTCGAGGCCGGCCGAGCCTTCCATGTGGGCCGCCGCCTTTCCTTCGTCGGGCGGCCGATTGTCGCGGCCGGCCTCGATGAACGGCGGGTTGGCCATGACATGGTGAAAGGAGCCCGGCGCCAAACGCCGCGGCGCCTTCACCAAATCGCCGATCATAAAATCGACGCGGCGCGACAAGCCGTTGACCTCGGCGTTGCATACGGCGAGGCGTACCAGCTCCCGCCGCTGCTCGATGCCCCCCACCCGCGCCTCGGCGACGCGCGCCGCCAAACACAGCGCAGCCGCCCCGACGCCGACGCCGACGTCGAGCACGGTCTCCCCTGCCTTGGCGGGAATGGCGGCGGCCAGGAAGACGGGGTCGATGGCAGCGCGGTACCCTTTCACCGGCTGCAGGAGCGTGACGCGGCCGCCGAGCAGCGCATCCGAGCTGAGTTCCGGCACGATGTCTTCAGCCAACGGTTTTGCCATGGCGTGTTCCCTAATCGGTTCCTTTTCCGCCGGCCATGCGGTCGGCCTCGGCGACCAAGTGCTTGGCGCGTACTAGGTCGTCGTCGTCGATCATGACGCGGCACGAGATAGCCGAGACGCTGCCTTCCAGAATACTGGTATGGACGTCGAGCACGGTGGCCTCGATGCGCGCCTCGGCGAGTGCCGCCGTGAGCCACGACAACAATACCGGATCGTTGGTTCGTATGAGTTCGACCATCGCTCCTCCACGTGCTTACCGGCTCGTCGGCTGGCGGCGTGGGCTTGACCCGGCGCCAAGGCGCCTCATATGCTCCAGGGTGCGCCGCCAAACGTCAAGAAGCGCGGGAGGTAATGATCGTGGGCGTTGTCGTAACCCTTGAGGGCGAACGCGGGAAAAGACCGTCCCTGGAGGCGTTGACGGCCCTTGCCGTCGACGACCTGAAGGCGGTCAACGAACTCATCATCCGACGCATGGACAGCCCGGTGGCGCTGATTCCGCAGTTGGCGGGGCACATCATTGTCGCCGGTGGCAAGCGGCTCAGGCCCCTCTTGACCTTAGTGGCGTCCCGCATGTGCGGATATTCCGGGCGACGCCATGTCGCCCTCGCCACGTGCGTCGAATTCATCCACACCGCGACGTTGCTGCACGACGATGTGGTCGACAAGAGCGACCTGCGCCGCGGGCTCGCCTCGGCCAACTCGGTGTGGGGTAACAAGGCCAGCGTGCTGGTCGGCGACTTCCTGTTCAGCCGCTCTTTTCAGCTGATGGTGGAGGACGGCTCTCTTGCCGTATTGTCCATCCTTTCCGAGGCCTCGGCGGTGATCGCCGAGGGCGAGGTGATGCAATTGGTCACAGCCAACGACACGCAAACCGGCGAAACCGCCTATCTCGATGTGATCAAGGCGAAGACGGCCCAGTTGTTCGCCGCCGCCTGCCGCATTGGCGCCGTCGTCGCCGAACGCCCCAAAGTGGAGGAGGAAGCGCTCGAGACCTTCGGCATGAACCTGGGCATCGCCTTCCAGGTGATCGACGACGTGCTCGACTATTCGGCCAAGCCGGCGACCCTTGGCAAAACGGTGGGCGACGATTTCCGGGAAGGCAAGATCACGCTGCCCGTGGTCCTTGCCTTTCGCCGCGGCTCCGAGGACGAGCGCGCCTTTTGGCGGCGCACCCTGGAGGACCTCGACCAGCAACCCGACGACCTCGAGCACGCCTTCGGGCTAATGGAGCGCCACGACGCGCTCTCCGACGCGGTGGCACGGGCACGCCATTACGGGGCTATCGCCCGCGACGCGCTGGGCATCTTCGCCGACGGCCCGGAGAAGGCGGCGCTGCTCGAACTCATCGATTTCTGTATAGAGCGCACCCACTGACTTCAGACGGCGGTAAAGACGGACGGCGGCGCCTTGCCCGCCCTTTTGGATGGCGCTATAAACGCGCGGCCCAAGGGTTCGGAGTGTAGCTCAGCCTGGTAGAGCACCGTCTTCGGGAGGCGGGGGCCGGAGGTTCAAATCCTCTCACTCCGACTAATTTTTTCAATGGGTTATTTGGTAATCTCTAATCTCTCTATATTAACATCCCACTAAATCCCCACCAATTGATACCTTTAATCTGCTGGTTTGCGGTTGCAGCTGACGTCGCAGCGCATCCTATTATGCACTCCACCTCAGAGACCTAGTGATAGTTGGTTCCCCCAGGTCTCCATGTTTAAAGGG
>DASCNF010000202.1:0-6303 GCA_036011345.1 Rhodospirillales bacterium
CGTCTTGAAGTCCTCAATGCCCTTAGCAGGTCCTCCGGCGGCGGCTCCAGGAGTACTGTGGAGGCGCCGACACGCATGGGAAACGCCACCTGGCCGCCGAGGTCGAAGGTAAAGGCGATGGGCGGACTGCCGATGAAGATGTCGTCGAGCGCCTCCTCGAGGCAGGAACGCGGGAAGGCGTCGCACATGGTGATGATGTCGCGATGGAAATGCATGGTGCCCTTAGGCTGGCCGGTGGTGCCCAAAGTAAAGGTGATGAGCACCACGTCGTCGCGCGCCGTGTCGACGTTCTCGAGGCCGGCGGGTTTGGTGCCGGCCCTGTCCCCAAGCTCGGCGGCGGCGCCCGCTTCGCCGGAACCGCTAAAATAACAGATGCGCTCGCACACCGGGGCGCGGCGGCGCGCCTCCTCCATGTCCTCGGCCAGACGTGCGTCGCACAGCGCCAACCCCATTTGCGCCTTCTCCACGATGGTAGCGTGTTCCCCGGCACGCAGCAACGGTATTACCGCGACGACGACGACGCTCGCCTTGGCCACCGCGAACCAGCACGCCACGAACATGGGGTTGTTGGCGGCCCTGATCATCACCCGGTTGCCGAGCTCGATGGCGAAATCCTCGATCAGCACGCGGGCGATGCGGTTGGTGCGCTCCCGGAGCTCGCCGTAGGTCCAGGTCTCGCGGAGCGTGTAAAAGACCGCCTTGCCGCCGAGCCCCGCTGCCACTTGATTATCGAGAAGCTCGGTGGCGCAGTTCATGCGCCCCGGGCACTGGAACTCGGGGCGGTCGAACGTGAAAGCCGACCACTGGTCGCGGGGCGACAGATTGTCGGCGGCGAAGGTGTCGACGTGGGCCATCTTTTCAGCCATCGCCGTCTTCTTCCTGTTGGGCGGCGAAGTCGGCTAGCGCCTGACGGGCGATGATCACCTTCTGGACCTCTGAGGCGCCTTCGTAGATTCGCAAGGCGCGGATCTCCCTGTACAGGCGTTCCACCGGGTGCCCGGCGACGACGCCGAAGCCGCCGTGGATCTGCACGGCGTCATCGATCACCCCTTGCGCCGCTTCAGTGGCGTGCAGCTTGGCCATGGAGGTCTGGCGTGTGACGCGCTGGACGCCACCGTCCTTGTCCCAGGCGGCGCGGTAGACCAAGAGCGCGCTGGCATCGACGGCGAGCGCCATGTCGGCGAGCTTGCCCTGGACCATCTGCAGCTCGGCCAGCGGCGCCCCGAAGAGTCGGCGGGAGGAAGTGCGCCGCAACGCCGCGTCCAGGGCGCGCCGCGCCATACCAAGCGCCGCCGCCCCCACCGTCGAGCGAAAGACGTCGAGGGTAGCCATGGCGATCTTGAAGCCGTCTCCCGGCGCCCCCAGCAGCCGCGAGGCCGGGACGCGGCACCCGTCAAAGCGTAGCCTGGCCAGCGGATGGGGGGCGATGAGCTCGATCCTCTCGGCGATCTCGATCCCCGGCGCCTCGGCATCGACCACGAAAGCCGACAGCCCGCGCGTCCCCGGCGCGCCCCCGGTGCGCGCGAACACTACATAGAAGTCGGCGATGCCGCCGTTGGAGATCCAGGTCTTCTCGCCATTCAGCATGTAGTCGCCGCCTTCGGCGCGGGCGGTGGTTGCGATGGCGGCGACATCGGAGCCCGCCTCCGGTTCGGAGAGGGCGAAGGCGGCGATTTTGGCACCGCCTCGCACCGCCGGCAGGAATTCCGACTTGAGGTCGTCGCCGCCGAACAGTGTGATCGGCCCGCTTCCCAACCCCTGCATGGCGAAGGAGAAATCGGCGAGGCCCTCGTGGCGGGCCAAGGTCTCGCGGATCAGGCACAGCGAACGCACGTCAAGCGCCGGGCGCGCCCCGCCGAAGACGGCGGGCACCACATGATCGAGCCAGCCGCCTTGCGCCAGCTTGGCGACGATGGCCTTGCACGCCGCGTCCACGTCATCTCCGGCGGCAGCGGTGAGGGGTGCCAGCTCGCGGCGCGCCCAGGCGTCGAGCTCGGCGGCCAGGCGATGGTGCTCGGCGTCGAAGAAGGGCCAGTCGAGGAAGCTCTTATCGCTCATCGGGGGGGGCCTTAGTTGCCCTCGAAGACGGGCTTTTCCTTAGCCGCGAACGCCTTGAAGGCGCGTTCGAAGTCAACCGTCTGCATGCACAGGGCCTGCGCCTGGGCCTCGGCCTCGATGGCCGAATCGAGGCTCATGTCCCATTCGCGGTTGAGCATGGTCTTGGTCATCATGTGAGCGAAGTTGGGTCCTTCGACGAGCCGCGCCGCCGACTTCCGCGCCTCCCCAAGAAGCTCGCCGGCGGCACACAGCCGATTGAAAAAGCCCCAGCGCTCGCCCTCCTCGGCACTCATGGAGCGGCCACTGAACAGCAGGTCCGAGGCCCGACCCTGGCCGATGAGCCTGGGCAGCATGGCGCAGGCCCCCATATCGCATCCGGCCAAGCCGACGCGGGTGAAGAGGAAAGCCGTCTTGGCCTCCGGCGTTGCGTAACGCTGGTCGGCGGCCATGGCGATGGCGGCGCCGGCACCGGCGCACACCCCGTCGATGGCAGCGATGACCGGCTGCGGGCTGTTGCGCATGGTGCGCACCAGGTCTCCGGTCATGCGGGTGAAGGCGAGCAGGCCCTTCATGTCCATCTTGGTGAGGGGCTCGATGATCTCGAACACGTCGCCGCCCGAACAGAAGTTGCCCCCGGCGCCGGTGATTACCACCGCCCGCACGTCGTCGGCGTAGACAAGATCGCGGAAGGTGTCGCGCAACTCGGCGTAGGATTCGAAGGTCAACGGGTTCTTCTTGTCCGGCCGGTTCAAGGTGATGGTGGCGACCGCGTCCTCGCATGACCACTCAAAATGTTGGGGCTTATGTTCGCTCATATTCATGGAAATCGCCTTCCTGGTTATGTGTATTGGTGTCCATCGAGCCATTCACCCTGTCCAGATGGCGCAGCAGCGGCACAACCTCGTCGTCGCCAAGGGTACCCAGCATCTCGTCGATCCACTGTTTGTGGACCGCCGCCATCCTTTCGAAGACGCAACACCCGCGCGCCCTTAGCGTCACCAGCGGCGCGCGGCGGTCCGCCGTAGCGTTCCTCGCGCGCCACTTCCTCCTCCACCTTGGCCGTCGCCCGGCCCACGCAATCGACCTCATCGCGCCGCCACAAACTCTCCGGCACATTGGGATTGCTCCATTCGTAGGTGGTGCAGAAGGCGGTCACCAAGGCAGCGGCCGCGATACCTCCCGAAAAGCCCCCGCACGCCCACCTCAAGCCTGGACCAAAAGCACCAGGCCGGCAACAACCAGGACGCCCCCCGTGGCCCGCCCCACCATGTCGCCGCGCGGCGCCAGCTTTTCGATCACCACGAACACGGTAATGGCGGCGACCCACAGCAGGTTCATCACCCCGGCTACGAACAGCAACCCCATGAGCACCCAGCAACACCCGACGCAGAAAGCGCCGTGGTGCAGCCCCATGAACACGGCGCCGCCGGTACCTTCGCGCCAATCGGACAGGATGAACCCCATCGGTGAGCGGCAGTGGGCGAGACAGACGTCCTTCATAGGGGTCCACTGAAAAATTCCGGCGGCGATGAGCAACGCGCCGCCGAGGGCAGGGCTAGTGCCGACCATCATCGGCGACAGCAGCGCGGCACTCTGCAGCCCCCACTGGATCAATGTGGCCACGGCGCTGAAGCCGATCCACACGGCCAGGTAGCCGAGCAGGAACACGGCGGTGGCAACATAGGGCTCCTGGCGTTCGCGGCGGCGCCGGTTGATGGTGGCGAAGGCGAGCAGCATGTCCGACACCGAGGGCAGCATCATGGCCAACATCATCACCGACCACATGACGAACAGCGTCGCTAGGTCTACCAGGGTCCACGCCTGCATGCGCGGCATCGCGGCCTCGAGGCCGAGGCCTCCCGCGCCGCCGCCGTCCATGCGCTGCATGCCCCAGGCCAGATATCCGATATAGGCCCAGGCCAGGCCGGCGATTACTCCGAGGGCGGCCATCACGACCACGCGGTCGCGCTTCAACATGGCCTCGAGGATGGTTCCGCCGCTCATGACGGTTCCTATCTATTGGTCTCGCTGTGCGGCTCCCTCCAGGAGAAGTCTCCGGGCCCCGAGAAGTCAAGTGGCATCATCTTGGAGGACTTGAAATCCCAGTTCCATTGGTGCCCGAACACGTCGCAGACGTTCTTATGGGCGCGACCGACGATGACCGGACCGGGCCCCGCCTCGGGCCGCGGCACGTTGATGATCTTGCTTACCTGGCCGCGCGGCACCATGAGCTCGCGGAAGGGAACGGCCAACCCTTCCAGCAGCTCGGGGACCTTGACCTTCCACTCGTCCGTCGTCACCGACATCTCGAGGGGGACGAACTTTACGCCGCGGGTCTTGATGGTGAAATCATGCCACAGGCGGAAGCGCCCGCCGGCACGCCCCGAAAAGATCATGCGCAGGGATTCGCGCTGGGCGCGAGTGGCGCGCTCCGGCATGCACCAGCCGAACTCCCGGTTCTGATCCATGACGGTGCCGATGAAATGCACGACCCCGACGACGGCCATGTCGTCGAGCCTGACGTCGCCATAATACCCCTCGCGGATGCGCCAGCACATGAGCGCCTCGCAATAGCCTAGCGTCGGCATCTCCGCCCACTCGCACGGACACAGGAAAGAACAGTTGCAGACGTCGAACCAGTCGCCGAGGATTCGCCAGGGCTTGACCTCGACCTCGGAGAGCGGGTGCTCGGGATCGGTGTCCCACGGATCGACCACGTCCCTAATGCGGGTTTCGTCGTCGATGCCGTCAGCGTCCGTGGCGTCCGCGGCAGCCGGCGCTGGCTCGGCCGCCGGCAGCGGTTCCACCAGCACCGCGTCCTCGGCCGCGGCGATAAGGTCCTGGACGGTTGCGTCCCCGGCCCGAAACAGCTTGTCGGGGTGCATGTTGCGCAGGTCGCGAAGGTTGAAGAGACCGTATTTCCGATCACCCATGCGACGTCTTCCCCCAGCTCCTAGCGATAATCCGCCGCCCGGTGCGCCGTCCAGCGGAAGTTGCCGGGGCCGGAAAAGTCCAGCCCCATGCGCAAGGACGACTTGCCGGACCAGTTCCACTTGCAGCCGAAGGCGGCGACCTCGTGGGCCTCGGCGCGGCCCAGCGTCGCCGGCCCCGGGCCGGCCTCCGGATACGGCGGGTTGATGATCTCGCAGGTCTGGTCGGCGGGAACCATGAGTTCACGGAAGGGGGCGCCCGCCGCTTTCAGAAGCCCTGGGGATTCGGCGCTCCACGCGTCGTCCGCAATGGAAACCGAGAGCGGCACGTACGCCACCCCGAGCCACTCCGCCGTGAGGTCGGCAGCGGTAGCAAACCTGCCGCAGGCGCGTCCAGAAAAAATCGTGTGCAGGGCCTCGCGCTGGTTCTTTCCGGCGCGCTCGTCGATGAGGAAGCCGACGCTGCGGCTAATCGCCAGGGGGCTCCCGGTGAGGTGGCCGACGGCGGCAACGGCGAGGGCGTCGAGCCCCACGTCA
The DNA here is from genome assembly GCA_036011345.1 of Rhodospirillales bacterium. Lineage (GTDB taxonomy): Bacteria > Pseudomonadota > Alphaproteobacteria > Rhodospirillales > JASLQF01 > JASLQF01. Next base: position 5,526 of record DASCNF010000202.1, read on the forward strand.
CCGTAATGGCCTTCGCGGATGTTCCAGCACATGGTTCGCTGGCAGTACCCCTCCGGCGGAATGTCTCCCCACAGGCAAGGGCACCCGAGGACGCCGCTGCACGCGCTGAACCAATCGCCGACGACGCGCCACGGCTTGACTTCGACGGCGGCGTCCTCGGCCACAGGTGGCGAGGCCGGCGAAGGTGGCGAGACCGGCACCTGCGCCTTCGCCGTCGGCGGGCGGGCGCCACCCCCACGTTCCGCCGTCTCGGCGGCGTCGAGAAGGCGCTGGAAGGCGGGGTCCCCGACGCGCAAGAGCTTGTCGGGATGCGCCGCCCCCAGGTTCTCGGAACTCGCGGCGCTCGATTTGTCCTTGGCCATCGCGTTCCTCTCAGGCGTCTGGCTAGCGCCGTGTCACAGGAGCGCCACGCACTCGATCTCCAGGTCGAACTCCAGGGGAAACGACGCGATGGGGACGAAGGTGCGGGCCGGGGGATCGGTCGGGAAGTACTTGCGGTAAACATCGTTGAAGCGGGCAAAATAGACGGCGTTGGTAATGTAGACGGTGGTCTTGAGAACCTTGTCGAGGGACGAGCCGGCCGATTCCAGCGCGAACTTGAGGTTCTTGAGCACTTGCTCGGTCTGATCCTCGATGCTGCCGCCGACGATGGTCTGGTTCTCCGAATCGAAAGGCGGCAACCCCGAGACATAAACGTAGGTGCCGTCCGTTACCACCGCCGAAAGCGGCACGTTCTTGCTGTCGATGGTCTTCTGGAGGGCGCCGCTGTCGACGACGC
>DASCNF010000203.1:0-2634 GCA_036011345.1 Rhodospirillales bacterium
CTCGCTTGCCGACGTCCGCGAACGCCGCGTCCTGGGCTCCAGCGGCGAGTTCTGGCGGCGCGAGCACGAATTGATCGACGCGGCTCAGTAAGTCCCCGGCCCGCCCGACAAAGAGGAACGATGGTCTATCTGGATCATAACGCGACCACGCCGGTGCTGCCGGACGTGGCCCAGGCCATGGCGCAGGCGTTGGCCCGTGTCGGCAACGCATCGTCCGTGCACGCCCTGGGGCGCGATGCCCGGCGTTTCGTCGAGGACGCGCGCGAAAGCGTTGCCGTCCTGGCTGGCGCTCGGCCCGCCGAGGTGATTTTCACGAGCGGCGGTACCGAAGCCAACAACCTGGCGCTGCGCGGCACCGGCCGCGAGCGCGTCCTGGTTTCGTCCGTCGAGCACGTCTCGGTACTGGACTCCGTGGCGGAAGCGGCGACGGCTCCCATCTCCATCCCCAACCCCAACCCCATCCCCGTGGACGGCGACGGCGTGGTCGATATCGGTGCGCTGGAAGCCCTGCTTGCCGCGGCGCCCGGTCCGGCGCTGGTTTCCGTGATGCTGGCCAACAACGAGACCGGCGTCGTCCAGCCGGTGGCGAAGATCGCCGAGGCGGCGCGCCGCTTCGGCGTGCTCGTACATTGTGACGCCGTGCAGGGTGCCGGAAAGATGTCCTTGGACATGGCCGGCCTCGGCGTTGACTTGTTGACGCTATCGGCCCACAAGATGGGCGGCCCACAAGGCATCGGCGCCCTGATCGTCCGCGACGGTACGCCCTTGAATCCCGAGGCGCGGGGCGGCGGCCAGGAACGTCGCCGCCGCGCCGGTACCGAGAACGTGCCGGCAATCGTTGGATTCGGCGTCGCCGCTGCTGGCGAAGGGGTGGCCGAGGCGCCGCGCCTGCGCCGCTTGCGCGACGACCTGGAGTCGCGCGTCGTCGGGGTTTGCGGGGGCGCCCGGATTTTTGGGGCCGGTGCCGAGCGCCTGCCCAACACCTGTTGCGTTTCGATGCCGGGGGTAGCTAACGAGACCCAGATCATGGCCCTCGATCTTGCCGGCGTCGCGGTCAGTGCCGGGTCCGCGTGCTCGTCCGGAAAGGTCGAGTCGAGCCACGTGTTGGCGGCCATGGGCGTGGCGCCGGAACAGGCGGCCACCGCCATCCGCGTCAGCCTGGGGCACGACACCACGGAGGACGACGTGAGCACATTCTTGGAGGCGTGGACGGGACTCTACAAGCGCTTGGGCGAGCCGCACGATACCGCGGTTCCGGCTCCGGCGGCGGCCTAAGCGCCACAGGAGATAGGGAAAAGCAAGGGAATATGGCAGTCACCGCGGAAACGGCAAGAACGGCCAACAAGCTCGCCGAGCAAGAATACAAATACGGGTTCGTCACCGACATCGAGGCGGACACCGCGCCCAAGGGCTTGAGCGATGACATCGTCCGCTTTATCTCGAACAAGAAGGAGGAGCCCGCGTGGCTTCTCGATTGGCGCCTTAAGGCGTACCGTCATTGGCTCACCATGCCTGAGCCCAAATGGGCTAAGGTCCGCTTCCCGGAAATCGACTACGACGACGCCTATTATTACTCGGCGCCCAAGGTAGCCGACGGGCCCAAGAGCCTCGACGAGGTCGATCCCGAGCTGTTGCGCACCTACCAGAAGTTGGGTATCCCCCTGCTGGAGCAGGAACGGCTCGCCGGGATTGCCGTCGACGCCGTCTTCGACAGCGTTTCCGTCGCCACCACCTTCAAGAAAAAGCTCCACGAGGTGGGCGTCATCTTCTGTCCCATCTCGGAGGCGGTACGCGAGCACCCTGAACTGGTGCGCAAATACATGGGCAGCGTCGTGCCCTATTCCGACAACAAGCACGCCACGCTGAATTCGGCGGTGTTCACCGACGGCTCTTTCGTCTATATCCCACCGGGCGTGCGCTGCCCCATGGAACTCTCCACCTATTTCCGCATCAATGCTGAGAACACGGGCCAGTTCGAGCGCACGCTGATCATCGCCGACGAGGGGTCGTACGTGAGCTATCTGGAGGGCTGCACCGCGCCCATGCGCGACGAGAACCAGCTGCACGCCGCCGTCGTCGAGCTGGTGGCGCTAGACGACGCGGAGATCAAGTACTCGACCGTGCAGAACTGGTATCCCGGCGACGCCGAGGGCCGCGGCGGCATCTATAATTTCGTCACCAAGCGCGGTATTTGCCGGGGGCGCAACTCGAAAATTTCATGGACCCAGGTAGAAACCGGATCGGCTATCACGTGGAAGTACCCGAGCTGCATCCTGAAGGGCGACGGTTCGGTCGGCGAGTTCTACTCGATCGCCATCACCAACAACCGTCAACAGGCCGACACCGGCACCAAGATGATCCACATTGGCAAGAACACGCGCTCGCGCATCATCTCCAAGGGCATCTCCGCCGGGCGCGCCGAGCAGACCTACCGTGGACTGGTCAAGGTGCTCCCCACGGCGAAGGGGGCGCGCAACCACACGCAGTGCGATTCCCTGCTCATCGGGGACAAGTGCGGCGCCCACACCGTGCCTTACATCGAGAACAAGAACATGCACTCGGTCGTCGAGCACGAGGCGACCACCTCGAAGATCAGCGAAGACCAACTCTTCTACTGCCACCAGCGGGGCATCC
>DASCNF010000204.1:0-12637 GCA_036011345.1 Rhodospirillales bacterium
TGGAGCGCCGAATTCCAGAGGAAAAGAAACCGCGCCGAATCGACATCGGCTCGGCTCCCCGCGCCGCGGCGATTGAGACTCAAGCCGCCGCCTGAACGGCGCCAGCCTCGAGCAACCGAAGGGGCGTGCCGCGGTGCAATCGCGGCGCGCCTCTTTAACTTTCTCAGCCCGCGACGAGAATTTTCTCTAGCGCACCGCGCAGCGGTGCCGGGATGGGCACGGGCTTCATGTCCCGGCGCCCGACAAAGACGTGGACGAAGTGGCCGAAGGCGGCGGCCTCGTCGGCACCTTGGCGGAAAATGCCGATCTCGTAACGGACGCTGGAGGTGCCGAGCTTGCCGACGCGCAGCCCCGCGTCGAGGACGTCGGGAAAGGCAAGCGGGCTCTTGTACTCGCACATGGACTCCGCGACGACGCCGATGACGGACGAATTTTGGGGATCGAACCCGCCCGCCTCGACCAAGTAGGCGTTGGCCGCCGTATCGAAGTAGGAATAGTACATCACGTTGTTGACGTGGCCGTAGATGTCGTTGTCCATCCAACGCGTCGTGATGGTCAGGAAATGCCGGTAACAGCGGCGTGTCTCTTTCGGCTGTTCAGGCATGGGGGACTTCAGAAGACCTTGCGCAAGGCGTCGGTGGTGGCGTCGGGCCGCTCTATCATCACCATGTGCCCGCACCTTGGAAGGACGACCGTGATCGCGCCGTCGATGGCGCCGGCCAATGCCTCGCCCCTGGCGCACGGCGTCATCATGTCGGCGGCACCGAAAACCAAGACCGTAGGACAGGTGACGCGGCGCGCCGTCGGCACCGCCGATCCATAATCGGCGCAGGCCTTGAGGTCGGCATGGAGCGTACCCGGACGGCTGCGCTCGAGGAGGCGCGTGGCACCGCCCACCATCCACAAACCGGGCGCCGGATGACCTCCCACCTTGGCGTCGCCGGCGTGGCCCCACGAGGTAATCAAGCGGGCGGCGAGAGGATCGTTCTCGCGGGCCGCCGCCAAGAGGTCGGGATGCACCGGCATGCTCTCCGCCACCCCCAGTAGCGCCAGCGCCCCGATTCGCCCGGACGCCAGGGCGGCGGTCTCGATGGCCACCAGCGCGCCCATGCTATGTCCGACCAGCGCCGTTTTTTCCACCCCGGCGGCATCCAGAAAGCGCACCACCCAATCCGCCATCTCGGAGACAGAGGACAGCGACGCGCCCTCCGAGCCGCCGTGCCCGGGCATGTCGACGGCGAGGACGGCGCGTCCGTGATGGGCGAAGTAGCGGGCCTGCAGGCTCCATACCGAATGGTCCAGGCCGGCGCCGTGCAGGAAGCACACGCTGGGCAGGGCGCCATCGAAAGCGCGGCCGCCCGTCGCTACGAAAACCTTGTCGCCGTTGACGTTTAGTTCCATGCGGCGGGGCTCCTGGGGCTTCCGCTCATCCCTTCTGCGAGGCCCTGAGGGCGCACCCCAGGTCCTCGATCAGATCGACGGCGTCCTCCAGTCCGACCGATAGGCGCACCATTTCCTCGCCTACGCCCGCCTCTTTCAGGGCTTCGGCGTCCATCTGCTGATGGGTGGTGCTGGCCGGGTGAATGACCAGGGACTTGGCGTCGCCGACATTGGCCAGATGGGAGAACAACTCCAGTCGCTCGATGAAGCGGCGCGCGGCCTCGCGGCCACCCCTCACTCCGAAGCTCAATATGCCGCCGGCGCCCCGCGGCATCAGCCGCTTAGCCAATTCGAAGTCGGGGTGGCTGGGAAGACCCGGGTAGTTGACCCAGGTGGCGGCGCCCTCGGCTTCCAAGAACTCGGCGACCGCTTGGGCGTTCTCCACGTGCCGCGCCATGCGCATGGGCAGGGTCTCGACGCCGAGCAGAACATAGAAGGCGTTGGCCGGACTCATGCACGCCCCGAAGTCGCGCAGGCCCTCGGCACGGGCCCGCATGACGAAGGCGGAGGGGCCGAACTCCTCGGCGAAATTGAGGCCGTGATAGCCGGCGTAGGGCTCGGTCAGGGTCGGAAACTTGAGATTGCCGTCGTCGTCCAGTGCCGCCGCCCAGTCGAAGGTGCCGGCGTCGACAAGTGCCCCGGCGATGGCGACGCCGTGTCCGCCCAGAAACTTGGTCGCCGAATGCATGATGATGTCGGTGCCGTGGTCAAACGGCCGGCATAGATAGGGGGTGTTGAAGGTAGCGTCGATCATCAGCGGCAAAGCGTGGGCGTGGGCGATCTCGGCGACCGCCGGAAGGTCCATAACCTCGAGGCCGGGATTACCCAGGAGTTCGCCAAACAAAAGCCGCGTCTCTGGAAGGATGGCGGCGGCGAAGTCCTGGGTGTTGCGCGGATCGACAAAGGTGGTGGAGATTCCGAAACGCGGCAAGGTGTGGGTGAACATGTTGTGGCTGCCACCGTAAATAGAGCCCGAGGAGACGATGTGTCCCCCCGCCCCCGTGAGGGTCGCCACCGCCAGGTGCAGGGCGGCCTGGCCGCTCGCCGTGCATACGGTGCCGACGCCGCCCTCGAGGGCGGCAATGCGCTCTTCCAACACGGCGACGGTGGGGTTGGAGATGCGCGAATAGATGTGGCCGGGGCGCTCCAGGTTGAACAGCTCGGCGGCGTGGTCAACGCTGGGAAACATGTACGAGGTGGTTTGATGGATCGGCACGGCGCGCGCGCCGGTCGCCGGGTCCGGCCGCTGCCCGGCGTGCAGGCTCAAGGTGTCGAACTTGAGGGGTTTGGGATCGACCACGGTTGGGTCCAATCGGGCTCCATAAAGATGGGGGCCGCCCTTTGACCAGCGACCCCCAAACTTTTATTAACACCTCAACCTGTCAAACTCGCCAGATTGCCTGTAAGTAGAAACTTTATCCAAGGCCGCCATCCGCGGTCAAGAAGACTCTTGACCCAACCGGCGCGAAAAAAAGCGCCGCCTCGAAAGGCGGCGCGAGTTTAACAGGGAGGCGTTGAAGACGAATGGAAAGTATGATCAGCCGGCGATCGGCCGCTTTCCATTCAGCCCCCACCCTACAAGCCATAGCTTAACAAGCCCTTAACAGGGAGAACGACTTAAGAATCGCATGGACCGACAAAGCTAACGCTATTGCGATCCGACTGGATCGGGAGCGCCGTGTCGGGGGGCTGGATTAGTCGTGTTAGCGGCTTGAACTTGGCTTTCGAGCCATCGGCCAGGCGCTTGCTTTGCGTTCTGGGTGGGATGATTTATCTTCTCGCGGAACCGGGTCGGGTGCGCCGTTTGGCGGGCCCCGAGTTCGATGCTTCGGACAAGGGCGTCGGCGGGATCAAGGCCGGGCAAGACAAAGTCAGACCGCGATACTCTCATGGAAACCCCCTGATGATCGAAGCCTACAACTTGGGAGCCCTGTTCGACCCCGAACTCGGCGCAGACCGCGTCGCGCTGATCGACTGTCGCGATTGGAAGCGGCCGCGGGAGTATACACACCGGCAAATCGACAAACTGGCCAACGCCTGTGCACGGGGGCTGCTGGCACGCAGCCTTGAGCGAGGCGACAGCGTCGCCGTTCTCTCGGCCAACCGGGCGGAGTACCTGATTGCCTATTTCGGTATTTTGCGGGCCGGACTCGTCGCCGTGCTCATAAACCACAAGCTTCCCGCCGAAACCATTGCGTTCATCCTGAAAGACGCCGGGGTCGGGTACGTGCTCTGTGATGCGGCGCGGCGCGGCGACCTGCCGTCCGACGTGGCCATTTTGGATTTCGATGCGGCCGACGGTGACGGTTTCGAGGCGCTTCTCGATCCGGGCAGCTTCGAGGCCGTGCGCCCCACCGATGATGAAGTTGCCATGGTGCTCTACACTTCGGGCTCGACGGGCCGCCCCAAGGGTGTGCCGCTTGCCCACGCCGGGCACCTGTGGGTGCTGCGCGCCCGCACTCGACGGGGCTGGCCATTTACGCACCATCGGCTGCTGGTGGCCGCCCCGCTCTACCACATGAACGCACTGTGCACGTCGCTGTTCGCCCTTGGCACCTCGGCATGCGAAATCCTCTTGCCCGAGTTCGATGCCCGGCGGTGGCTCCAGTCGATCGAGCGCTTCGGCTGTACCTGGGTCACCTCGGTGCCGGCCATGTTGGCCATGGCACTGCGCGAGGTAGACGTGCTCTCGAGACTCGATGTTTCGACCGTCGAGAAGGTGCGCATGGGCTCGGCACCGGTTTCCCGGAAGCTTTTGGACGAGGTGAAGGAGACCTTTCCCGGCGCCGACGTCGTAAACGTCTACGGCACGACGGAAGCCGGTCCCATGGTGTTCGGCTCCCGCCCCGGCAAGGTCGTGCCCGACCTCTCGGTGGGCTGGCCCATACCCGAGGTCGAGGTCAAGCTCGTCGGCGCCGACGGGACCGAGGGCGACGAAGGTGTCCTGTGGCAACGGATGCCGGCCACCATGAGCGAATACCTGAACCTGCCGGAGCGCACCCAAGAGGTGCTGACCGAGGACGGTTGGTATATCTCCGGGGACATCTTCAGGCTCGACGCCGACGGGGCCTACTATTTCGTGGGGCGAGCCGACGACATGTTCGTGTGCGGTGGCGAGAATATCTATCCCTCGGAAGTCGAGACCATCCTTGAGAGCCACCCCGAAATCGCCCAAGCCTGCGTAGTGCCGGTACCCGACGACATCAAGGGTGAGAAGCCCGTTGCCTACGTTGTTCGCAGCAAGGGCGCCGCCATCGGCGAGGACGAGGTAAAGCGGTTTGCCCTCGCCAAGGCTCCCGCCTATCAGCACCCGCGCATGGTGTTGTTCGCTAACGCCCTGCCCTTGGCGGGTCCCGGCAAGATCGATCGCAAGACGTTGGTGGCCGAGGCGCGGCGACTATGGGCCGCGCAAGCGCAAGCCGGCGCGGTGGAGGGATGAGCGCCGTGTGGCGGCGGCATGGAGCAGGTCTTGGCAAGGTCATCCTCAAACCCTGAAACCCAGAACTGATATAGGAACCACTCAGTCATGAGCAACGAGACACCGGAACGCCTCACGGCGGAAGACATTCAAGCGATGTTCGATCGCTCGCCGTTCATCTCGGGGCTGGAGCTGCAGGTCCAGTCTCTCGACTACGACGCCTCGAAACTGACGGTAACCATGCCCCTCAACCCGGCGTTGGAGAGGCGCGCCGGGACCAAGCAATTCCACGGCGGCCCGATTGCCTCGTTCATCGATACGGTCGGCGATTTCGCCATCGGCATGATGGTCGGCGGCGGCGTGCCGACGATGAACCTGCGGGTCGACTATCTGAAGCCGGCCGTCGGTGACCGCATAACGGGCACGGCGCGGGTGCGCCGGGCCGGGCGGACCGTCGCCGTGGTCGACATCGATGTATTCGACGAAAAGGGCTCCCTAGTCGCCGTCGGGCGCGGCACGTATTCCTCGAAGTCGGGCTGAGTGCCGGGTCCAGATCACCATTTCAAGGAGGCAGATGTCGTGACAGTAGGCACGCCGCTCGATCACGCGGTGATAAACGTGGAGTTTGAGATGGACCGCGCCGTCCCGATGTTCGAGGGACTGGGCTTTACCGTAACGCCGCGCGGCTACCACTCGCTCGGTTCAATCAACCACTTGATGATTTTCGGGACCGATTATCTCGAGCTCATCGGCTTGCCGGCCGCTATCGAGAAGCCACGGCCTGAAATCGCCAATAGCCCGCTCGGCATAAATGGTCTCGTCTTCAAGGCGGAAGACGTGGACGCGACTTACGCCCACCTCGACGGGCTCGGCCTGGCCGGTGACGCGCCAATGCCGTTCACCCGCCCCGTCGAGCTCGGCGGCGAAGAACATACGGCGCGCTTCAGGACGGTAAAGGTGCGCCCCGATGCCTTCCCGGCCGGGCGGGTCTATTTCTGCGAACACGGCACGCCGGAACTCGTTTGGCGGAAGGAATGGTCGACCCACGCCAACGGTGCTGTGGCGATCCGCGAGTTCGTGGTCGTCGCCGCCGAGCCCGAAGCCGCCGCGGCGCGCTATGCGGATGTGACCGGCGCCACCGATATCAAGGGGGGCGCGGCGGAGCAGGTCATCAGGCTCAAAGGCGCGCGGCTCTCGGTGCTGTCCCCGGCGCGCTACGGGGAACGTTTCGGGGCGATTGCACTGGCCCTCGGCGACCGATCCTCGATCTTCGGCGCGATCACGATATCGACCGACGACTTGGCGGCGATCGGCGCCGCGGTCGAGAGGTTCGGTCTTCCGGCGCGGCTCGACAGCGATCGCGTCGTGGTCGGCGTGCCGGACTTCGATGCCCTGATCGAGTTTGTGGCGTAAGGACGGCGCAAATCCTGGAACTCGAGAAGCCGGGCAACCACATGTCCTTTTTTAGTGCTATGTTGCGCCCCGCAAGGCTTCACCGCTGGGGAGCCGCCGCCCATGACATCCGCCGCTGCCTGGACCGTCCTCATAGCCGGACTCCTGGCTCCGCTTGTTCACGTCGTGCTGTCGTCGAAGAGCGGCGCATGGCGGCCACCGCCCGGCGCGCGTTGTCCCTTCGGCCCACGGGTAGGCTGGTTGATCGTCGTTCTGTTTCTGGAGCCGCTCGGCTGGTTGATGTTCGTCGCCTCGCGGCGGCGACGGGGCGGTGGCGGTCGCAAACGCTAGAAAAACCTATCGCGGGCGCCCCTCAGCTCTTGAACACGGACTCGGCACCCTGGCGGGCCTCCTCCTTGAGGGCGATGGCTTCGCGGGCGCGCGTGATCTCGATCTCCAATTCGGCGATATAATCGCCGAGCGCTTCCAGGGACATCTCTTCCAGTTTCTTGGGCGCCGGCTTTTTTTTCACGGGCTCCAGATCGTCTGTATCCATCGGCGTTCCCCCTCGCTGCCACAGCCAATTGCGCCTTGTCAGTTTTCACCCCACATACTAGACCGAGCCTTTCCTTCACCTAAATGGGATATTGCAATGACCGACGCCCTGCCCGACACCATGACCTGTATCGAGATCAGCGAGTCCGGCGGGCCCGAAGTCCTGAAACCGGGCAGCCGCCCGCTGCCGGTGGCGGGCGCCGGCGAAGTCCTGGTGCGCGTCGCGGCGGCGGGCGTAAACCGGCCGGATATCATGCAGCGCCGGGGCATGTATTCGCCGCCGCCCGGCGTCTCCGACATTCCGGGCCTGGAGATAGCCGGCACGGTGGCGGCGCTCGGCCCGGAGGTAAGCAAATGGAAAGTGGGCGACACGCTGTGCGGCTTGGTCGCCGGGGGCGGATATGCAGAATACTGCGCCGCCCCGGCGCCCCAATGTCTGCCCTTTCCCAAGGGCCTCGACGCGGTAGCGGCGGCAGCCCTTCCGGAGACGTTCTTCACGGTGTGGACCAACGTCTTCGGTCGCGCCCGCCTGCAGCCGGGCGAGACCCTGCTCGTGCACGGCGGATCGAGCGGCATCGGGACGGCGGCCATCCAGATGGCCAGCCGCCTCGGTGCTCGCGTCATGGCCACCGCCGGCAGCGCTGAAAAATGTGCGGCATGCGAAGATCTGGGAGCCGAACGCGCCATCAACTACCGGGATGAGGACTTCGTCGAAGCCGCCAAGGCGTTCTCCGACGGCCACGGCGTCGACGTCATCCTCGACATGGTGGGTGGCGACTACGTGGTCCGTAACATCGCCGCCTTGGCTCGCGGCGGACGCATCGCCAGCATCGCCTTCCTGCAAGGCAGCAAGGTCGAGGTGGACCTCATGCCGTTGCTCATGAAGCACCTGACGATCACCGCCTCGACCCTGCGCCCGCAGACCATCGAACAAAAGGGCGAGATCGCCAGCGCCTTGCTGGAGCGGTTTTGGCCACTCATCGAAGCCGGCGATATCAAGCCGGTAATCGATTCTACGTTTCCCTTGGCCGACGCCGCGGAGGCCCACCGGTTAATGGAAAGCAGCCGGCATATCGGGAAGATCATGCTCGTGGCATAAGCCGGGCGGACAGCCTCGCGAACCGGTTTGACCAAACGGCGCGGACGGCGCTATAAGGGGCTTCGGGACGTTCCGTCCTTGGCATGCCGGTGCCGGCATGCGTCACCTGTGTTGTCGGGACAGGACAGAAAGCGATGGCGCTGCCTCTCATGCCCCACGCGACGGCCGTATGGCTCGTCGAAAACACCGCGTTGACTTTCGAACAGGTTGCCGAATTCTGCGGCATGCACGTGCTCGAAGTGCAAGCCATCGCCGACGGCGAGGTGGATGTCGGCATGCGGGGGCTGGACCCCTTGATCTACGGGCAATTGACCAAGGAAGAGGTCGAGCGATGCCAGGCCGATCCCACGGCGCGCATCGAGTTGGCCACCCCGGACATTCCCCTGCCCAGTGTCCGCACCAAAGGGGCGCGCTACACGCCAATCTCCAAGCGTCAGGACCGTCCCGACGCCATCTCCTGGCTCGTCAAGACTTATCCCGAGCTCAGCGACGCCCAGATATCAAAGCTCATCGGCACCACCAAGCCGACCATCAACGCGGTGCGCGAAAAGACCCACTGGAACAGCACCAACATCACGCCACAGAACCCGGTGAGCCTGGGCCTTTGCTCGCAGGCCGAACTGGAGAGGGTGGTCGACGTGGCGCGCGCCCGCGCCGGCACCGTGCACGGCCAGAAGCCAGCCCCGTCCACGGCGGCGGAGCCCCCGGCCACCGCCGTCCCGACCGCAATCCCGGCGTCCGATCTCCCCACAAGCGAGGTCTCGGACTCCCCACAGCCCACGGACACTCCGGAAGTCACAGAAGCCACAGAAGCCACAGAAGCCCCGGAAGCTCAACCCACCGTGGAGCGAGAAGCGCCAACGGGCGACTGACGGCGCCGCCCCACCGCCTCTAATCGTCGCCGAATTTGATGCCCTGGGCGAGCGGCAGTTCGCCGGAATAGTTGACCGTGTTGGTGGCGCGGCGCATGTACGCCTTCCACGCGTCCGATCTCGATTCGCGGCCGCCGCCGGTCTCCTTTTCGCCGCCGATCTCGGCGCCGCTAGGCCCGATGTTGACGTTCGAGATGCCGCAGTCGCTGGCCTCGGCGGAGACGAAGGCCTCGGCCTCGCGCACGTCGTTGGTGAAGATGCTGGATGACAAGCCCTGCGACACGCCGTTGTGAAGGCGCAGCGCTTCGTCAAACTCCCGATAGCGCATGGCGTAGAGGATGGGCGCGAAGGTTTCCTCGCAAACGGTCGCGGTCTGCTCCGGCATTTCGACGATGGCCGGTGTCACATAGTAGGCATCCGCGCACTGCTCTTCCAAAACGCGCTCGCCGCCATACACGGTTCCGCCCTCGCCGCGCACGCGGTCGAGCACCGCGCGCATGCCCGCGTAGGCCCCTTCGTCGATGAGGGGTCCGACCAGGGTCTCGGGTGCGAACGGATCACCGACGGCGATGCTGCTGTAAGCCGTCTTCAGCCGGCCGAGCAGGTCGTCGGCCACGTCCTCGTGGGCGATCAGACGCCGCAGCGTCGTACAGCGCTGGCCGGCGATGCCGACGGAGGCGAACAGGATGGTGCGCACGGCGAAATCGAGATTGGCCGAAGGCGCCACAGTCATTCCATTGTTGCCGCCAAGTTCCAAAAGCGAGCGCCCGAGACGCGCCGCCACCCGGGGGCCGACCTGGCAGCCCATGGCGGTGCTTCCCGTGGCGCTGATAAGCCGGAGGCGGTCATCGGCAACTAGGCGCTCACCGATGTCCCGATCGCCAACGACCACCTCGGAAAGACCCCGCGGCGCCTCGCCGAAACGTTCGGTGACGCTATCGAAGAGGGCCTGGTAGGCGAGGGCCGTCAGCGGCGTCTTCTCGGAAGGATTCCACACGACCGGATTGCCCCACACGATGGCCAGCGCGAAGTTCCAGGACCACACGACAACTGGAAAGTTAAAGGCGCTGATTACTCCGATGGGGCCGAGGGGATGCCGTATCTCCATCATCCGGTGGCCGGGACGTTCGGAGGCGATGGTCAGTCCGTAGAGCTGGCGTGACAGGCCGACGGCGAAGTCGCAGATGTCGATCATCTCCTGAACCTCGCCGAGTCCCTCTTGCAGAATCTTGCTGTTTTCCGCGGTCACCAGCCGGCCCAGGGGCTCCTTGCGGCCCATTCGTGGCGACGCGGGAGATCTCGGCGCCGTCGATAGGTGAACGTACCGGGAGGTCCCCCTCTTTCAGGGCCGAGGGGTCGAGCCCGAGGGGGCCATACAAACCGTCGAGGCCCATGCTCTTTCCTCCACGCCTCTCGCCGCGCCGCCGCTAACTTGCCGTCTCATTGCGCGCGCCGGCATATCCGATAGCGTTGAGGGCTTCTTCGATCTCGCCGAGGATGGCGGGATCGTCGATGGTCGCCGGCGCCTTGTATTCCTCGTTGTCGGCAATCTTCTGGATGGTGCCGCGCAGGATCTTGCCCGAGCGCGTCTTGGGCAGGCGCTGCACCACCGTCGCCTGCTTGAAAGCGGCGACGGGGCCGATCTTTTCGCGCACCAAGCCGACCACCTCGTCGACAATGTCCTTGTCGGCCTTGTCGACACCGACCTTGAGGACGATGAAGCCAAGCGGCAATTGGCCCTTGAGTTGGTCGGCGACGCCGACCACGGCACACTCGGCAACGTCGGGGTGGGCGGAAAGCACCTCCTCCATGGCGCCGGTGGAGAGCCGATGGCCGGCGACGTTGATGATGTCGTCGGTGCGCGACATGATGGAAACGTAGCCGTCTTCGTCGAAGTAACCGGCATCCGACGTCTTGTAATGGCCCGGGAACTCGGAAAGATATGAATCGACGTAGCGCTGGTCGGCGTTCCACAATGTCGGCAGGGCCCCCGGCGGCAGCGGCAGCTTGACGACGATGGCGCCGATGTCGCCCTTCTTTACCTCGTTGCAGGCCTCGTCGACAACGCGCACGTCCCAACCCGGCACCGGCTTGGTCGGCGAGCCGGGCTTCACCGGGAAGTGGTGCAGCCCGATACAGTTGGCGGCCATGGGCCAACCGCTTTCGGTTTGCCACCAGTGGTCGATCACCGGCTTTTGAAGAAGGTCCCCGGCCCAATGGAGAGTGTCGGGGTCGGTGCGCTCGCCGGCCAGAAACAAGGTCACGAATTTGGACAGGTCGTATTGCTTCATGAGATCGCCGTTGGGGTCTTCGCGCTTGATGGCGCGGAACGCCGTCGGTGCCGTGAACATGCATTTCACCCCATGCTCGGCGATCACCCGCCAGAAGGCGCCGGCGTCGGGGGTACCCACCGGCTTGCCCTCGAACAGAATCGAAGTGCAGCCGTTGAGTAGGGGCGCGTAGACGATGTAGGAGTGCCCCACCACCCAGCCCACGTCGGACGCCGCCCAGTACACGTCGCCCGGGTCGATGTTATAGACATTCTTCATGGACCACTTGAGCGCCACCGCGTGGCCGCCGTTGTCGTGGACCACGCCCTTGGGCTCGCCCGTCGTACCGGAAGTGTAGAGGATGTAAAGAGGATCGGTCGCCGCCACCGGCACGCAATCGGCGGGCTCCGCATTGTCCATGGCCTCGGCCCAGTCGACGTCGCGACCAAGCGTAAGTTCGGCAGGTCCCTCGGGGCGTTGCAGGATGACGCATCGCTGGGGCTTCGACTTGGCTAAGTCGATGGCGCCATCAAGGAGCGGCTTGTAGGGGACGATGCGGTTGATCTCGATTCCGCAGGACGCGGACACGATGACCTTAGGCTGGGCGTCGTCGATGCGCACGGCGAGCTCGTTGGCAGCGAAGCCTCCGAACACCACCGAGTGAACGGCACCGAGGCGGGCGCAGGCGAGCATTGCCACCATCGCCTCGGGCACCATGGGCATGTAGATGATGACGCGGTCTCCGACGCCGACGCCCTCGGCCCTGAGCACGCCGGCGAAGCGCGCCACCCAGTCGCGCAGCTCCCGGTAGGTGAATTTCTTGACCGTGTTGCCGGTGACCGGACTGTCATAGACCAACGCCAACTGGTCGGCGCGCCCGCCGTCGACATGGCGGTCGAGGGCGTTGTGGCAGGTGTTGATCTGGGCCCCGGCAAACCAGCGGTAGAAGGGCTTGTTCGAATCGTCGAGGATCTTGTCCCACTTCTTGTACCAATCGATCTCTTGCGCCGCCTCGCCCCAGAAGCCGTCTGGATCCTCCAGCGAACGCCGAAAGGCTTCGTCGTATTGATTGGCCATGGATTTTCCCCCTCGCCTACACGAACCGCGCACGGTGCGCCGGTAGGGCGCGAAATTCACGTCAACCGCCCCAGCTTAAGATCAGCAATAGTGGGCCAAAAAGCCGCTATTTGCAAAGGTGGTTTGAGGCGGCATCGAAGCGGTCCGAAAGCCTCGCGGCGCTTCGAATGGCCCATCCATCCGCCTGGGGGAGAGGGTTTGGGTTACGGTGTCGGCGACCGTTAATTTTCCTTGGACGTTGGCAGCTTCTTCACTTGATGTACGTGGTGAAATAGTGGGATCCGTCGATGCGGTCGTCCAGGCTGGACATCTTGGTGTACGTTCCTTCGGTGCGCTCGGGGTTCGCCTTGAAGCCGCTATTCTCGGCAGCGTAGTAATACCTGTCCTGAACCCTCCAGTGCGTACAGTACCCCATGAAGTGATACTCGATTTCGGCGGCGCGGACGTCTTCGAGGGCGGCCAGGACATGGGGCAATAGGTCGTTCTTGTGCAGGCCGAGTGCCAGCAACTCCTC
>DASCNF010000205.1:0-4283 GCA_036011345.1 Rhodospirillales bacterium
CCCAGGCCTTGCGGGCCTCGGCACGCTGGCGCTCCATTGCGGCGTCGAAGCCCGCCACGTCAACACCGAGGCCGCGCGGGCGCAGCGCGTCCTCGGTCAGGTCGAGGGGGAAGCCGTAGGTGTCGTACAACTTGAACGCAATCTCGCCGGCGAGCTCGCCGCCCTCGGCGATCCCCGCCGTGGCCTCCTCGAGAAGCCCGAGGCCGCGTTCCAGGGTCTTCTTGAAGCGGCCCTCCTCGAGCTTGAGGGTCTCGGTGATAAGCGGCTCGGCGCGCACCAATTCGGGAAAGGCCTGGCCCATCTGCGCGGTGAGCGCCGGCACCAGCCGCCACATCAGGGGCTCGTCGCAGCCCATGAGTTCGGCGTGACGCATGGCGCGGCGCATGATCCTCCTCAGCACGTAGCCGCGGCCCTCGTTGGACGGCAACACGCCGTCGGCGATGAGAAAGCTGGAGGCCCGCAGGTGATCGGCAATGACCCTGTGCGACACCTGGTGGACGCCATCCGCGTCGTTGCCAGCGGCGTCAGCCGAGGCCTCGATCAAGGCTCGCATGAGGTCGACGGCGTAGTTGTCGTGGGTGTCCTGCATGACGGCGGCCATGCGCTCCAGCCCCATGCCGGTATCGATGGACGGCTTGGGCAGGTCGACGCGCTCATCCGGCGTCACCTGCTCGTACTGCATGAAGACCAGATTCCAGATCTCCACGTAGCGGTCGCCGTCCTCGTCCGGACTGCCCGGCGGACCTCCCTCGAGGTGGTCGCCATGGTCGTAGAATATCTCCGAGCACGGCCCACACGGCCCGGTGTCGCCCATGGCCCAGAAGTTGTCGGAGGTGGCGATGCGAACGACGCGCTCGTCAGGCAGCCCGGCGATCTTTTTCCACAGATCGAAGGCCTCGTCGTCCTCGGCGTAGACGGTGATCCACAGCCTGTCCTTGGGCAGCGCGAATTCCTTGGTCACCAGGTCCCAGGCGAGTTCGATGGCGAGGTCCTTGAAATAGTCCCCGAACGAGAAGTTACCGAGCATCTCGAAGAATGTGTGATGGCGCGGCGTGTAGCCGACGTTCTCCAGGTCGTTGTGCTTGCCGCCAGCACGCACACACTTCTGAGAGGTGGCGGCGCGTTCGTAGTCACGCTTCTCGGCGCCGATGAAGACGTTCTTGAACTGCACCATGCCGGCGCTGGCGAACATAAGGGTGGGATCGTTGCGCGGCACCAGCGGCCCCGAGGCAACCTCCTCGTGGCCATGGCGAGCGAAGTAATCCAGGAACGCCCGGCGGATGTCGTTGGCCGTCTGCATAGCCGCTAATGTAAGGGGGAAAGCCGGGCGGCGGAAGGGGCTAGGGGGCGCAGCGGCAACGGGCTTGTGGGCCGGCGGACGGCGCTTTCCCCCCGGGCGGCGCTAGTCGGCGCCGCCCGCCTCGGCCTCTGGCGTCTCTGCGGCCTCTGGCGTCTCTGCGGCTTCCAGCGCCTCGCCGCTTTCGGGGGCGGTCATAATGTTGTCGGCGCCGAGACCGGCATTCTGTCGGATCTTAGCTTCGATGGCATCGGCGACCTCGGGATTTTCGATCAGGTAGGCTTTGGCATTCTCGCGACCCTGGCCGATACGCTCGGAGTCGCAGGAGAACCAGGAGCCTGATTTCTCGACGATGCCGGCCTTGACGCCAAGGTCGATAAGCTCGCCGGCCTTAGAAATACCCTCGCCGTACATGATGTCGAACTCCACCAGCTTGAAGGGCGGCGCCACCTTGTTCTTCACCACCTTGACCCGGGTCTGGTTACCAACCACCTCGTCGCGGTCCTTGATGGCGCCGATGCGGCGGATATCCATGCGCACCGAGGAATAGAACTTGAGCGCGTTGCCCCCCGTCGTGGTTTCCGGGTTGCCGAACATGACGCCGATTTTCATGCGTATCTGGTTGATGAAGATGATCATGCAGTTGGAGCGCGCCACCGAGGCCGTGAGCTTGCGCAGCGCCTGGCTCATGAGGCGCGCCTGCAGGCCCATATGGCTGTCCCCCATCTCGCCCTCGAGCTCGGCGCGCGGCACCAGGGCGGCGACGCTGTCCACCACCAGCACGGCGACGGCGCCCGAGCGTACCAGGGTGTCGGCGATCTCAAGGGCCTGCTCGCCGGCGTCGGGCTGGGAGATGAGAAGCTCGTCCACATCCACCCCGAGCTTCCTGGCATAGACCGGATCGAGGGCGTGCTCGGCGTCGACGAAGGCACACGTCCCACCCTTCTTTTGTGCCTCGGCGACCACATGGAGGGCCAGGGTCGTCTTGCCCGAGGCCTCGGGCCCGTAAATCTCGACGACGCGACCGCGCGGCAGGCCGCCGATGCCAAGCGCGATGTCGAGGCCGATCGATCCGGTCGAGATGGCGTCCGCCTCAACCACGCTCCCGGACTGGCCGAGACGCATGATCGAGCCTTTGCCGAAGGCCTTTTCGATCTGGCCAAGGGCGGCGTCGAGTGCCTTGTTCTTGTCCACGATTTCGTTTTCCACCAGGCGCAGTGCTGTCTCGGTCATGGCGTGCCTCACTTATTCCACAGGGCCGGTCGGGTTGCAACGGAGTCAAATGTACATGATTTGTTCCTGCATGCAAGAAGAAAAATCATCCTATTGAAAAACAACAATAAATATGGTGTTTATTCTTTATTTGTTCGCATCAAGGACTCGACCTCGCCGACGGCACGGGCGACGATGCGGGCAACCATGGCCAGCGCCGACGCCTGCACCGTCGCGGCGCTGTCGGAAGCCGTGTGGTAGGTGCGGAAGATGGTTGGACGCATCCAGCGCAGCAGCCAGCGCAGGGAGTTAGGGTCGGCCACATAGGCGCGCAGGTTCGCCTCGTCGGCGCGCGGCAGGACGGTCAGGCCGACCGCCGGGACGCCACGCTCCAAAAAACTCCAATGGTCACTAGAAAAACGCGGCACTGGGCCGTGGACGCCAGCGTAGACGCCTTCCGCCTTGCCCGCCGCCCGTAGAGCGCGAACGATCAGCGAGCCCTCCATGCCCCGTTGGATGTCCCAGATACCGAAAGCGTCGCCGATACCGCACAGCTCCAGGCTGACGACGCCGGCAATGGTATCGGGCGCCGCAGTGGCGGCGTAGTGGCGCGAACCGGCGAGACCGTTCTCCTCGTCGTCGAAGAAAACCACCTTGAGGGAGATGTTCTTGAGCGCGCCGGCGGCCGCCACGGAACGGTAGACGTCGAGGGCGGCGGCGACGCAGGACGCGTTGTCGTTGGCGCCGCCGGACCCCACCACCCGGTCGTAGTGGGCGGAGACGATGAGTGCAGGGGCGCCGCCGCCGAACCCGATCTCGATGTTGGCGCCGGGCCCCGTGGCGGCGGTGTAGGCTAGCACCCGATAAGGGATGCCGTGCAATTCAAGGGCGCGCACGAGGAGTTGGCGACGCTCGGCGTCGGGCTTGCCGTCGAAGACCTCGACGAGGCGCGCCGCCGTCGGCGCGGTGGCGTAATGCTCAAAGCCCGGCCCCGGCGCCGCTTCCCCGCAGGCGGCAAGCAGAACCGCCGCGACCAACGCCGGGACGAGGCGGCCGCGTCGGGCGAAGTGGCAAACAGGCAATCGCGTCATCGCCCCGACACCCCTTCAGCAGGCCTTGCACCGGCCTGACAGCTTGGAGCGGGTCGTCCCTGTCCGCGTCACCGTCAGGTATATTCCGGTGACGATCAAGCCGGTGCCGGCGATGTGAAAGCCCTTCAGTTGCTCGCCCAGGACGAGGATCGCCAAGACCACCGTGAACACCGGGATCAGATGCAGGAACAGGCCCGCTTTGTTGGCCCCGATGACGGCTACCGCATTGTTCCAGTACACATAGCTGACGATCGCCGAGGCCACCGACAAATAGGCGAGGGCGAGGACGGTCGAGCGTGAAAGCGCGGATCCCCCGGTCACTGCCCACTCCCAGCCGTAGAAGGGCAGCAGCACGACCACGCCGATGGCGGCCAGTACCATCATCAGCACGAACGGGCTCAAGTTCCCCCGCAACCTCCCGAGCAACACCGAATAAAGCGCCCAGGCGACGACCGACAACAGTATCCACAGGTCTCCGGGAGTAAACAGGAAGCCGACGAGGGCACCCCACTCGGCGCGCACGATGATGGCCACCACATCGACCATCGAAATGGCGATGCCGAGCGCTTGGCGCGGTGTCACGAACTTCCGGAAAAGGGCGTACGAGATGAGTGGTGTCACCACGGGGACGGTGGCGTAGATGAGTCCGGCGTTGATTGTCGTCGTCGTGTCGAGGGCGATGT
>DASCNF010000206.1:0-5410 GCA_036011345.1 Rhodospirillales bacterium
TGCGGGCAATCGCCCGGTTTGCCCTTGACGACGTCTAGGTGCATGGCGCAGGTGTAGTGGGTTCGCGTCGCCGGGAGCTGCACCGTCATGGGCTCGAGCGCCATGCCACAGTCGGGGCAACCGGCGGGCCCGTCCGTGACCACGTCGGGGTGCATGGGGCACGTATAGGGGACGCCCTCGGGCACCGCTTGCGGCGGCTTCACGGTTCCTTCCAGATACCCGTCAGGGTCGGCGGCGAACTTGGCGCGGCATCCGGTGCAGCAGAAGTGAAAGGTTTCGCCGGCGTGCTCGAAGTTGTGCTGGCTGGTCGCCGGGTCCACCGTCATGCCGCAGACCGGGTCCTTGGCCACAGTCCCTCCTGCGCCTTCTGTGGCTCCTGAAGTCTTTGGATGGGCGTGTTCGTGGCTCATGGCAGGCGTCCTCAGTTTTCCCGAAACCTTCGGTCGATCTTTTTCTGGCGGGATCGAATCCTTGGCGGCCAAGTGCTCTTGATGAAGGCCAGGGCTGCCCAGATCTGACGGTCGCTCAATATATCCACGTAAGGAGCCATGTCGGTCTGGTAGCCGGGCGGCCCGAATTTCTGGACGCCGTACTTGGTCATCTCGAACAACATCGTATCCGGATGGTGCCAAGTATGCCCGGTTTCGTCGTGGGGCGGCGCTGGAAGCCGCCCCGAGGGTAGACGCTGGCGCCAGTTGGGCTGCCCTTTCAGGGTTTCGCCGTGGCACGACGCGCATTGGGCGTCGTAGATCTGGCGGCCCAGCGCCACCAGTTCGGCGTCGGTGGCATCTGCGGTATCGACGCCGCCGGTGCGCTCTTGCAGTGCCGTGAAGCCGGCATAGCTGGCAACAGCGAGAACGGCGGCGAGCACCAGCCAAATGGCCGGGGGGCGGCGCCCACGGGCAACCTGCGGGGGTATCTTATTATCGTTCATGGAGGGTCTTTTCTGAAATGGCACCCAGGCGGCGAAATCCGGGCCTTGCAGCGGGCCTTGGCTGCCCAACATAGACCTTCTAGAGACTGGAAGGTCAAGGATCGATTGGCGGCCTGCTCCATGCCGCGCCGACGCCCCACTTGACGCCTTGCGGGGGCGTCTGCATTCTGGCGCCCCGTTCACCAGATATTCAGCGGAAGGGGTAGCGCCCGGTTTCGCGCGCGATTTCAAAATCCCTATCTTGGCCTTTTAAATGTTCTTGTTAATCGATAACTACGACAGCTTCACCTACAACCTCCGCCATTACCTGGGCGAACTGGGGGCCGAAGTCGAGGTGTGGCGCAACGATGCCCTGACCCCCGCCGACGCCCTGGCCATGGCTCCCCAGGGCATCGTCATCTCGCCGGGGCCGTGCGATCCCGACCGCGCCGGCATCTGCCTCGATTTGCTGGCGGCGGCGACCGGTAGCCTTCCCGTGCTTGGGGTGTGCCTCGGCCATCAATGCATCGGACAGGCCTTCGGCGGCCGGGTGGTGCGGGCGCCCAAGCCCATGCACGGCAAGGTCAGCCCCATCCATCACCGGGCCGGCGGGGTGTTCGCCGACCTCCCCAGTCCGCTGCAGGCGACCCGCTATCATTCCCTGACGGTGGCGCGTCAGGGCCTGCCCGACTGCCTGGAGGTGGCGGCGGACAGCGAGGACGGCGTCATCCAGGGATTGTCTCATCGCGAGCTGCCCATCCACGGCGTGCAGTTCCACCCCGAGAGCATCGCCTCGGAACACGGCCACGAGTTGTTGCGCAATTTTCTTGACCTGGCGACCGGCGGCAGGATAGCGGCATGAGAGAAACCGAAAACGACATGAAGTCGCTGCTCGCCAAGGCGGCGACCGGCGAGGCCCTGACCGAGGCCGAGGCCGAGGTCGCCTTCGACATCATCATGTCGGGGGACGCCACTCATGCCCAGATCGGCGGGTTTCTCATGGCGCTCAGGGTGCGCGGCGAAACCGTCGCCGAGATCACCGGCGCCGTACGTTCCATGCGCGCTAAGGCGCTGGCCATCGAGGCGCCGCCCGGCGCCTTCTGCATGGCCGGTACCGGCGGCGACGCCAAGGGCACTTTCAACATCTCCACCGGCACGTCCTTGGTGGTGGCGGGCTGTGGCGTTCCCATGGCCAAGCACGGTAACCGGGCGCAATCGTCCAAGTGCGGCTCGGCCGACGTGTTTGCGGCGCTCGGCGTCAACATCGACGCCGACATGGCCCTGGTGAAACGCTCCATCTGGGAGGCCGGGATCGGCTTTCTCATGGCGCCGCGCCACCACGGCGCCATGCGCCACGTGGTCGGCACGCGCGTCGAGCTCGGCACGCGCACCATATTCAACTTCCTCGGACCGCTGTCCAACCCGGCCGGGGTGAAGCGCCAGCTGGCCGGCGTTTTCACGCGCCAGTGGATCGAGCCCATGGCTCAGGTGCTGGGCAACCTGGGCAGCGAGCGCGCCTGGGTGGTGCACGGCTCCGACGGCATCGACGAGCTGACGACGACGGGGTCGTCGCACGTCGCTGAGTTGAAGGACGGCAAGGTGAGCACCTTCGAGGTGACGCCGGAGGATGCCGGCTTACCCCGTGCCGCGCCCGAAGACCTCAAGGGCGGCGACCCGGAAACTAACGCTGGCATCCTGCACGGCGTGCTCGATGGCGCCCCCGGCCCCATCCGCAACATTGTCATCCTCAACACGGCCGGCGCCCTGATCGCCGCCGGCAAGGCGGAAAACCTCGCCGAGGGAGCTGCCCTGGCCGCCGTCGCCATCGACGACGGCAAGGCGAAGGCGGCCCTGGAGAAGATGGTGGCCATCACCAATTCCAAGCCGCCCAGGCAAGAGGACGCCCCATGAGCGATATCCTGGCCCGTATCTGCGCCGACAAACTCGCTCATGTCGTCGCGTGCAAGGCGCGGCGGTCCCTCGAAGAGGTCTCAAGGGCGGCCGCCGCGGCCTCGCCACCCCGCCCCTTCGCGGCGTCCCTGGCGGAAACCCCGACTGCCGGCTACGGCCTGATCGCCGAGATCAAGCGCGCCTCGCCCTCGCGCGGGGTGATCCGCCAGGATTTCGACCCCGCCGCCCTGGCCGCGGCCTATGAAAGGGCCGGCGCGGCGTGCCTTTCGGTGCTTACCGACGTTCCCTATTTCCGGGGCGCCGATGAGTTCCTGACCACGGCGCGGGCCGCTGCCGGGCTCCCCGTATTGCGCAAGGACTTCATGCTCGATCCCTACCAGATCGTCGAGGCCCGGGCACTCGGTGCCGATTGCGTGTTGATCATCATGGCGGCCCTTGACGTGGCACGGGCCGGCGAACTGGAAAGCGCCTCCCGGGAGTTGGGCATGGACGTGCTCATCGAGGTCCATGACGAGGCCGAGTTGGAACGGGCATTGGCGCTGGAGGCGCGGCTCATCGGTGTTAACAACCGCAACCTCAAGACCCTGGAGGTTGATCTAGCCACCACCGAACGGCTGGCCGCCCGCGTACCCGCCGGCCGCATTCCGGTCAGCGAAAGCGGCCTCGATTCGCCCGACGACTTGGCGCGCATGGCGCGGGCCGGCGTCAACTGCTTCCTGATCGGCGAATCGCTGATGCGCCACGACGACGTGGAGGGGGCCACCCGCGCCATACTCGCCGCTCCCCAGCGGCGCGCGGCGAGGGCCTGACCGCCATGGGGTCCCTCACCCACTTCGATGACGACGGTAACGCCGTCATGGTCAACGTCTCCGCCAAGGAGGCGACCGAGCGTACCGCCACCGCCAAGGGCAGCGTGTTCATGGAAGCCGACACCCTGGGCTTGATCGTGGCGGGCGGCGTCAAGAAGGGGGACGTGCTGAGCGTTGCCCAACTCGCCGGCGTCATGGGCGCCAAGCGCACCCCCGATCTCATTCCGCTGTGTCATCCGCTGGGGCTGAGTGCGGTCGACGTGGCGCTCTCCTGCGATGCCGAACGCCGCGCCGTCGACATCACCGCCACCTGCAACCTCACCGGCAAGACTGGCGTCGAGATGGAGGCGCTCACCGCGGTGGCGGTGGCGGCGCTCACCGTCTACGACATGTGCAAGGCGGTAGACCGGGGCATGCGCATCGCTGACATCCGCCTCGTCCGTAAAGCCGGCGGCAAGTCGGGGACATACCAGGCCGAATGATTTCCGTCGCCGAAGCCCTCGCCCACGTCACCTCGAGCCTGCGACCCCTGGCCGCCGAGCAGGTGGCGCTATCCGATGCGCTGGGACGCGTGCTTGCCGAAGACGTTGCCTCGCGGCTAACCCAGCCGCCCGTCGACGTTTCCGCCATGGACGGCTATGCGGTGCATGCCGCCGACGTGGCCAACGTCCCCGTCACCTTGAAGGTGATTGGCGAATCGCCGGCCGGCGGCGCCTTCGACGGCGTTCTCGGCGCCGGCCAGGCGGTGCGCACTTTCACCGGCGCCATGGTGGCGGACGGCGCCGACGCCATCGTCATCCAGGAGGTCACCGACGCCGAGGGCGACACGGTAATCATCAAGGAAAGTACCGAGCCCGGCGCCTACATCCGCCGGGCCGGCCAGGATTTCCGTACCGGACAAGTGCTGCTGGCGGCCGGGAAATTGCTGACGGCGCGCGACGTCGGACTGGCGGCGGCCATGAACGTTCCCTGGCTGATGGTGCGGCGGCGGCCGCGCATCGCCATCCTGGCCAGCGGCGACGAGGTGGTGATGCCGGGCGAGCCCCTGGCCCGCAACCAGATCATCAGTTCCAACAGCGTCGCCCTCGACGCTTACGTGCGGGCGCTCGGCGGCGTGCCCATAATCCTCGGTATTGCCCGTGACGACGAGGAGTCGCTGCACGCCATGCTGGCCGGCACGGAGGGCGCCGACATGCTGGTCACCATCGGCGGCGCCTCGGTCGGCGACCACGACCTGGTGCGCAAGGTGCTGGGCGAAGAAGGGCTTGATCTCACCTTCTATAAGGTCGCCATGCGCCCCGGAAAGCCGCTCATCTTCGGACGCCTCGGCAACGTGCCGGTGCTCGGCATGCCCGGCAATCCGGTCTCCGCCGGGGTCTCTTCCGTAATCTTTCTGGGCCCGGCTATGGAGGTCATGCTGGGGCTCAGGCGCCCCGGAGAAGATGCCGCCGAGCCGGCGCCGACGGCGCTTCTCGGGCGCCCCCTAGAAGCCAACGACCGGCGCCAGGATTACCTGCGCGCCAAACTCGCTCGTGACAATGAGGGTAGTCCGGTGGCCACCCCCTTCGACAAGCAGGACAGCGCCATGATGGCCCGTCTTGCCGCCGCCGATTGCCTGGTCGTACGCCCGCCGAACGCGCCCCCAGCCGAGGCCGGCGAACGCGTCGAGATCGTGCCGCTGGCCACCGGCCTGCTCTCCATCTGAGCTCCCGCGGATTTTTTCGCTTTTGGCGTTATGCGGGCCGTTTGGCCCGGGCAACGGAGCGCCGGGCGATTT
>DASCNF010000207.1:0-17163 GCA_036011345.1 Rhodospirillales bacterium
CCGCATGGTCTCTTCAGTTCTTCGTCGCCGGGCTGCCCATGGCATGGGTGGCTCTGATCGCGACTTTGTTCGTGGGCGGCGGCGTCGCCGCCTACTTCACCTTCGGCCACGTGCAGGCCCGCGTCGACCGTTTCCTCGATCCTACGGCCGGGGAGAGCTACCAGGTGGGCCGCGCCCTCGAGGCGTTTCGCGAGGGCGGCATGTTCGGCCGCGGCCCCGGAGAGGGCCGCGTCAAGGACGTCCTACCCGACTCCCACGCCGATTTCATCTTCGCCGTCGCCGGCGAGGAGTTCGGCTTGTTCGTTTGTCTGGCCATCGTCGGGCTATTCGCCTTTGTCGTGCTGCGCGGCCTTATCCGCGTCCTTCGCGAGGACGATTTGTTCGTTCTTCTTGCCGTTGGCGGCCTGCTCGCGCAGTTTGGCCTGCAAACAGTCATCAACATGGCCACTACCATTCGCCTGATGCCGCCCAAGGGCATGACACTGCCCTTCATATCCTACGGCGGCTCCTCGACCCTCGCCTTGGCGTTCGCCATGGGAGCGGTGCTCGCCCTCACCCGCGAGCGCCCGGGAAGGGTGCCATGACGCGGCTGCGCGCACCCCTGGTAGTACTCGCCGCCGGCGGCACCGGCGGGCATGTGTTCCCCGCCGAGGCTCTGGCTGCGGAGCTTAGGGCGCGGGGCTGCCGCATTGTCCTGGTCACTGACCGCCGGGGCAGTGCGCTCGGCGGTGAGTTGGACGAGTTCGAGATCCACCGTATCCGCGCCGGCGGCGTGGCTGGTAAGAGCTTCGCCGCCCGTCTGCGCAGCGCCCCTGAGCTTGCCGTCGGGATGTTGCAGGCGCGGCGCTTGTTGAAGCGCATAGCCCCCGACGTAGTGGTGGGTTTCGGCGGCTACGCCTCGGTACCAACCATGATGGCCGCGTCTTTCGGAGGTTTCCAAACGGTCACCCACGAGCAGAACGCGGTTCTGGGGCGTGCCAACCGCCTTCTGGCGTCCCGGGTGGCGCGCATCGCGACGTCCTTCGAGACGCTGGCTGGCTTGCCCGCCGGCGCCGAGCCGAAGGTGGTGCACACCGGCATGCCCATACGCCCGGCCGTCGCCGCCATGCGGGAGCGTCCCTATGCCGCAATCGCCGAGACGGGTGCCATCAACATCTTGGTCTTGGGCGGCAGTCAGGGCGCGCGCGTGTTCAGCCGGGTGGTCCCCGAGGCGCTGCACTGCTTGTCCGAGGCTTGGCGGCGCCGGCTCCACGTCGTTCAACAATGCCGTCCCGAGGACCTAGACGCCGTACGGTGCGCCTACGCCAAGATGAGAATCGACGCCGAAATCGCCCAGTTCTTCGCCGACGTGCCCGAGCGGCTGGCCGAGGCCCACTTGCTGATTGGCCGAGCCGGGGCGTCGACCGTGGCCGAGGTCCTTGTCGTCGGCAGGCCGGCTATACTAGTTCCCTATCCTCGTGCCATCGACGACCACCAGTCGGCCAATGCCCATGCTGTGGACGCCGCGGGGGGGGGCTGGCTGATGCCCGAGGACGCATTCGCGCCGGGGTCCCTGTCGGCGCGGTTGGAATCGCTCTTCGAGCTTCCCCATACACTGGTCAAGGCCGCCTCCGCCGGGCGCGCCACCTCCCTGCCCGACGCCGCTCGGCGCTTGGCGGACACCGTCTACGAACTTATGCCCAATGGCGAGTCCGAGGACAAGAGGGAAGCGGCATGAAGGCGCTTCCGCTAAACATCGGGACCATCCATTTCGTCGGCATCGGCGGAATCGGCATGAGCGGCATCGCCGAAATCCTGCACAACCTGGGCTACGCGGTGCAAGGCAGCGATCTCGCCGAGAACGCCAACGTCCGGCGCCTACGGGCCCTTGGCATCGCCGTCGCCATTGGCCACGGCGAAGAAAATCTGGGCAACGCCCAGGCCGTCGTCGTTTCCTCAGCGGTGAAGCTCGATAACCCGGAGGTCACCGCCGCCCGCAAGCGACTGGTGCCCGTGGTGCAGCGCGCCGAGATGCTGGGCGAGCTCATGCGCCTCAAGTGGTCGATCGCCGTCGGCGGCACCCACGGCAAGACCACGACCACATCGCTGGTCGCCGCGCTCCTCGATGCGGCCGGGTTGGACCCGACGGTGATAAACGGCGGCATCATCAACGCCTGGGGGTCCAATGCCCGCCTCGGCGGCGGCGACTGGCTGGTCGCCGAGGCCGACGAGTCCGACGGCACCTTCCTCAAGCTGCCGGCGACCATCGCTGTGGTCACCAACATCGACCCCGAGCATCTCGACCATTACGGGTCCTTCGAGGCGTTGTGCGCCGCCTTCGAAGCCTTCGTCGAGAACGTTCCGTTCTACGGTTTCGCGGCGCTGTGCATAGACCACCCGGAGGTGCAGGCCATGATTCCCCGGGTGGCAGACCGCAAGATCGTCACCTATGGCTTCAGTCCGCAGGCCGACATCCGCGGCGTTGACCTGCGCACGGACGTCGACGGCCCCAGTTTCGATGTCGTGGTGGCGGACCGCAAGACCGGCGAGGCCCAGGAAATTGGTGATCTGAAGCTGCCCATGCTGGGCGTCCACAACGTGCAGAACGCGCTGGCCGCCGTCGCCATTGCCAGCGAAATGGCCATTGACGAGCCAGTCTTGCGCCGCGCCCTGGCCGAGTTCAAGGGCGTCAACCGGCGCTTCACCAAGATCGGCGAAGTGGACGGAATTACCGTCATCGACGATTACGGACACCACCCAGTGGAGATTGCTGCTGTGCTGAAGGCGGCGCGCCTCGTCGCCCGGCGCCAGGTCATCGCCGTCGTTCAGCCGCACCGGTATTCGCGGCTGCGCGACTTGTTCGAGGACTTCTGCACCTGTTTCAACGACGCCGACGCGGTGATCGTGTCCGATGTCTATGCCGCCGGCGAGGAGCCTATCGAAGGCATCAGCCGCGATACCTTCGTCGACGGCCTGCGCTCGCACGGGCACCGGATGGTGGTGGAACTGGAAACGCCCGAGGATCTTGCCGCGGCGGTCAACGACCTGGCGGCGCCGGGTGACGTGGTGGTGTGCCTGGGTGCTGGAACCGTCACCCAATGGGCGGGCGCTCTTCCCGGGCAACTTAGCGACCTGCGCGACGGCGGCGCGGCGCGCCAGGGGGAGGCGGGCGCATGATGGCGGCCAAGGTTCGAATTCCCCGTCTCATCGATCGGCTGCCCGCCGTACGCGGCGCCTATGAGGAGGGGGCGCCGCTGTCCCGGCTCACCTGGTTCCGCACCGGGGGGGCGGCCGAAGTCCTTTTCGAGCCCGAGGACGCCGAGGACCTAGCCCGATTCCTGACCGACAGAGAAGCCGATATCCCCCTCACCACGGTCGGCGTTGGGTCCAATTTGTTGGTGCGCGACGGCGGGGTGTCCGGCGTCGTGGTTCGCCTGGGCGGCATTTTCGCTAGCATCGAGGCGGAGGGGACGGAGATCAAGGCCGGGGCGGCGGCCATGGACGTTCATGTGGCCGCTGCGGCCCGCGACGCCGGCATCGCCGGCATGGAATTCCTCAAGGGCGTTCCCGGCACCATCGGCGGCGCCCTTCGCATGAACGCTGGCGCCTACGAGGCGGAGATCAAGGACGTGGTGGCCAGCGTCGAGGCGCTCGACGGGGCGGGGCGCGTCTATGTTCTCGGTGCGGCGGAACTCGGGTTCGGCTATCGCCGCTGCGCCGTTCCCGAGGACTGGATTTTCACCACCGCGCTGTTGCGGGGGCGCCCTGGGAAGCGGGCCGACATCGCTGGGCGCATGAAGGCCATCCAAGCGGCCCGCACCGACAGCCAGCCGCTCGGCGCGCGCACCGGGGGCAGCACCTTCACCAATCCGCCGGGCATGAAGGCCTGGGAACTGATCGAGCGTGCCGGATGCCGGGGGCTGCGCCGCGGTGGCGCCATGGTCTCGGAGAAGCATTGCAACTTCCTGGTCAACACCGGCAAGGCCACCGCCGCCGATCTGGAAGGCCTGGGCGAGGAGGTGCGCAGACAAGTATTCGCGGCCACGGGCGTGAAATTGGAGTGGGAGATCCGCCGCATTGGCGTCGCCGCCGCCATCAACCTGGAGGAGGCCCGGCGATGACCCGGCACGTGGCGGTCCTCATGGGGGGGTGGTCGGCCGAGCGCGAAGTGTCGCTGGTCAGCGGCGCCGCCATTTCCAAGGGCTTGCGGGAGTCCGGCTACCAGGTGAGCACCATCGACGTGCAGCGCGACGTGGGGGCCTTGCTGACCCGCTTGTATCCGCGCCCGGACGCCGTGGTCAACGCGCTCCACGGGCGCTACGGCGAAGACGGTTGTGTGCAGGGCTTGCTCGACATCCTGCAGGTTCCCTACACCCATTCGGGGCTCCTCGCCTCGGCCCTGGCTATGGACAAGCCCATGGCCAAGCGATTGTTCGCCAAAGCCGGCATTCCGGTCGCCGAGCACGAGATCGTGCGCCGCGAAGACGTCATGGCCGGCGACTTGATGCCTCGCCCCTACGTCATCAAGCCCCTCAACGAAGGTTCCAGCGTCGGCGTCCACATCGTCAGGGAAGGAGACAACGACGAACCATTCTGCGATGCGGCTTGGCCCTACGGGGACCAGGTCATGGTCGAGCCCTTCATTCAGGGAAAGGAGCTGACGGTGGCGGTGATGGGAGATAGGGCGCTCGGTGTCACGGAGATCACCACCAAACGGGGGTTCTATGACTACGACGCCAAGTACGCCGACGGCGGCTCGATTCACCTGGTGCCGGCGCCCCTCGGCAAGGCCGCCTACGAAGAGATCATGCGCCTCGCTCTGCTGGCCCACCAGACGCTCGGCTGCCGCGGGGTCACGCGGGCCGATTTTCGCGGCGACGAAGAGAGCGTCTATCTCCTTGAGATCAACACCCAGCCCGGCATGACGCCGACGTCCCTGGTCCCGGAACTGGCGGCCTACGCCGGGATATCCTTCCCCGAAATGTGCGCTTGGATGGTGGAGAACGCGACATGCGATTGATGAGTAGATTGATGGGCCTCTCCCTCAAATCCGGCAAACGACGGCGCCGCGCCGTACCACTTTGGCGCAGCCGCTGGGCGTTTGGCACCGTGGTGGCGCTGGCGCTGGGGTCAAGCGCCGGCGGCGGGTGGTGGATGTGGCACAGCGGCGCGGTTTCGAACGCCGCCGATCAGTTCAAGTGGAAGGTCATCGCGTTGTCGGCGGACGCCGGCCTGCGGGTACGGGAGATCCTGGTCATCGGGCGCCGCCAGACGCAGCGCGATGCCCTGCTGGGTGCCACCCGCCTGGCCGAGAACGAGCCCATCCTGGCATTCGATCCGGAGACCGTCAGACGGCGTATCGAGGCGCTGCCGTGGGTGCGTTCGGCCGTCGTCGAACGTAAGCTGCCGGGGACCGTCCTTTTGCATCTCGACGAACGTCGCCCGTTGGCGCTGTGGCAGCATCAGGGACGCTTTTCCCTCATCGACGAAGAGGGAAAAACCATCGAGGAACGTGATCTTGAGCGCTTCTCTGATCTCGTATTGGTGGTCGGCGAGGACGCTTCGGTGCACGCCGCGGCGCTTCTAAGAATGCTCAAGACCCAACCCGACCTGAAGGCCCTCGTCAGGGCCGCCGTCCGCGTCGGCGGGCGGCGCTGGAACCTGCGCCTGGAGAACGGCGTCGACGTTCAATTGCCCGAGGAAAACGCCGCCTCGGCGTGGGCGCGGCTGGCACGCTACGAGTACATCCACCACGTGCTGGGGCGCGACGTCAAGGTCCTCGACCTGCGGTTTCCGGACCGCTTGATCGTGCGCAAATCGCGGCCTCCCGGTAATCCGAAGCTGCCATCCGGGCGCGAAACCTGAGGCCGGGCATGACACAAGAGAAGAGACGAAGGAACAGCCTATGAAGCACAGGACATCCCCATCGAAAAACCGTGGCGGTCTGATCGCGGCGCTCGACGTAGGCACCACGAAGATATGCTGCTTCATCGCCCGCGCCGATAGCGGGCGCGGATTGCGGATTGTCGGAATCGGCCATCAGGTTTCCGCCGGAGTCGGTTCCGGCAGCATCGTCGATATGGATGCCGCCGAGGTGGCGATCCGCGCCACCGTGGAGGCGGCGGAACAGATGGCCGAGGAAAACATCCGGGGCGTCGTCGTCAACGTCTCCTGCGGTTTCCCGCAATCGCGGCTCATTGCCTACGAGATTTCCATCGCCGGTCACAAAATTGGCGACGCGGACCTGCGCCGCGTGGCGGACGGGTCCGGGGAAACGGATGATATGGCGCAAGACCGGGAGGTCATACACGCCAACCCCGTGAGCTACAGCATCGACGGCACCCGAGGCGTGCGGGACCCGCGCGGCATGGTCGGCGAACGTTTGGGCGTGAACATGCATATGGTCAGCGCTGGCGCTGGAGCCATGCGAAACCTCGCCACCTGCGTCAGCCGCTGCCACCTCGAGATCGAGGGCCGCGTTGTCTCGTCCTATGCCTCGGCGCTGGCCTGTCTGGTGGATGACGAACGCCAGCTTGGCGTGACGGTGGTCGACATGGGCGGCGGTGCGACGACCATCGCCGTGTTTTTCGACGGAGAGATGATCCACACCGACGCCATCCCGGTGGGCGGCACGCTCGTGACCAAGGACATCGCCCGCGGGCTTTCGACGTCGCTTGCCGATGCCGAGCGCATTAAGACCCTTTACGGCAGCGTCAGCGCTTCGCCTTCCGACGATCGCGAGGTCATCAAGGTTCCCCTCATCGGCGAGGAGGACGAAAGAGAGATCCAGCAGGTTCCCCGCTCGATGCTTGTCGGTATCATCCGGCCCCGGCTCGAGGAAACCTTCGAACTGGTGCGTGCCCGCCTGGAGGCGGCTGGATTCGACAAGGTCGCCGGGCGCCGCGTCATGCTGACTGGGGGCGCCAGCCAATTACCAGGGGCGCGCGAGTTGGCCGGCCTAGTGCTCGAAAAGCAGGTGCGTCTAGGCCGTCCGCGGCCCATCGAGGGGCTCGCTGAAGCGGCTTCCGGACCCGCCTTCGCGACCTGTGTCGGACTTCTGAACCACACCGTGAACAACCGCGCGGAGGCGTCCTTCGGGGCGTACCGCCCAGTAGAGGAGCCGAACGGCCGTTTCGGTCGGCTCGGTCATTGGCTGCGTGGAAACTTTTAATTCGCAGGGGCCACCGGCCCTTGACCTAGACCACCGCGAACGTCGGACGCCTCCGACTGTCCGGTGGATGGACCTTGTATCGACAAACTTTCGGAGGGTGACATGACGATCAATATCAGCGTACCGAGCAATAACGAGACACCAGAGACGAAACCCCGGATAACCGTTTTCGGCGTCGGCGGGGCCGGCGGCAACGCCGTCAACAACATGATCCGCGCCGAATTGGAGGGGGTTGACTTCGTGGCCGCCAATACCGACGCCCAGGCGCTGTCCCAGTCGCAAACGGAGCGCCGCATTCAGCTTGGCGCCACCATTACTGAGGGCCTCGGCGCCGGTTCGCGGCCCGACGTCGGGCATGCCGCCGCCGAGGAGGCCATCGATCACATCGTCGAGGAACTGAACGGCGCCAACATGGCATTCATCACCGCCGGCATGGGCGGCGGCACCGGCACCGGAGCGGCGCCGGTGATCGCGCGGGCGGCGCGCGAGCAGGGAATTTTGACGGTCGGCGTGGTCACCAAGCCGTTCCAGTTCGAGGGTATCCACCGCATGCGCATCGCCGAATCGGGCATCGAGGACATCTCCCAGTTCGTCGACACTCTGATCATCATTCCCAACCAGAACCTGTTCCGCGTGGCCAACGAAAAGACGACCTTCGCCGATGCCTTCAAGATGGCCGACGACGTCCTTTACTCGGGGGTGCGCGGGGTCACCGACCTCATGATCATGCCTGGCTTGATCAACCTCGACTTCGCCGACATCCGCACGGTGATGAGCGAGATGGGCAAGGCTCTCATGGGCACCGGCGAGGCGGAAGGCGAACGGCGTGCCCTCGACGCCGCCGAAGCGGCAATCTGCAATCCACTACTCGACGACATTTCCATGAACGGGGCTTCAGGGGTCATCATCAACATCACCGGCGGCTTGGACATGACCCTGTTCGAGGTCGACGAGGCCGCCAACCGCATCCGCTCCGAGGTTGATGCCGAGGCGCGGATCATCCTTGGCTCCACCTTTGACGATAGCCTGGAGGGCAGGATGCGGGTTTCGATCGTCGCCACGGGGATGGACAGGGCTTCCCAGGCGCAACCGTCGCCAGCCGTCCTCGACGTCGTATCGTGGCGAGAACAAGCGGCAAAGGCCGCGGAAGAGGCTTCTTCGGCTACCGTCGTGGCCATTCACTCGGCGACGAGCGTGGCCCCTGAAGAACCGGATGGCGGTGCGGACAGCACGGGCGCCGGCTTGGCGGATAATGATGAGGCCGGTGAAGCGACGCCGGCGGAAGCGGAGCCAACCGTCGAGACAGCCGTTTCCGAAACCGCCGAAATATCGACCGACCATGCCGATGCCGAGCCGCGGCCCGAAGACGACTCGCAAAGTGTCGTCGATGCCAACGATGCCTTTATCCCGCCGCCGCCTGTCCAGCGCTCGGACGGGGACGATGGGTCTCCCGCCGACCCCTTTGCGGCGGCGGCGATGGCCAATGGCTCGGGCGAGTCGGAGAAGTCCACCGAAAGCAAGCCCGCTGTAAGCAAAGGCCTGAGCCTGTTCGAGCGAGTCACCGGTACCGGTCGCGCCGCCAAGGCGGCGGCCGAACCGGCCGTCCCCGCTACCGGGTTTCCGGAGGTCGCGGAGATGGCCGTGGACAACCAGTCGGGAATAGGCGGGCTGGACGCCGCCGACCGCGTTTCAGGATCTCAGTCCGAGGAAGACTTGCTGGATATTCCAGCCTTCCTGCGCCGTCAGGCGAACTGATCGTTAAGCCTTGAGAGAAGGTAACAATCGGTAACAATGTTTGATTTGAGCGCTTCAGGGAATGTTGATACACAACCTCTGAAGCGCTCTCTTCTCCGACTTAAGGATTGGGACCGCTGAAAATTCGAGACAACGTTGGCCAACGTCATAGACTCGCAAATGAATACGCCAAATGAATACGGTAAGAGTTGGGGGCAACAATAAGAACGAAAGGCGGCTATCAATTGGTTAATGGTCTGGACCACCTCGATACCCTAAACCAGAGAACGCTGATTTCCCCGGTCGCGTGCGACGGAATCGGCTTGCATACCGCCGCTGCGGTGGCCATGACCCTGTCCCCGGCCGACGCCGGCGTGGGGATCACCTTCAAGCGGACAGATATTGCCAGAAGCGCGCCCATCGCGGCACGCTGGGACCAGGTCGTCGATACGCGGTTGTGCACTACGCTCGGCAATGACGACGGTAACACCGTTTCTACCGTCGAACACCTGATGGCGGCGTTTTCCGGATGCGGTGTCGATAACGTCGTCGTCGAGGTCGACGGCCCGGAGCTGCCGATCATGGACGGCAGTTCGGCGCCGTTCGTCTCGATGATCGAGAGCGTGGGCCTCGTCGAACAACCGGCGCCACTACGCATCATTCGCCTGCACAAGACCGTCACCGTAAGTGACGGCGAGCGTTTCGCCTCGCTCGCCCCGGGGGACGGATTTACCCTCGCTTTCGAGATCTCGTTCGAAAATCCAGCGGTGGCCCGCCAGACCATCATGGTCGGCTTGGTCAACGGCACCTTCAAGCGGGAGCTGGCAAGCGCTCGCACGTTTGGGTTCCTCGACGATGTCGAGGCGATGCAGGCCGCCGGTCTTGCCCGCGGCGGTTCACTCGACAACGCCGTCGTCATCAGCGGGGATAGCATCCTCAACGTGGACGGTCTGCGCTACGAGGACGAGTTCGTGCGCCACAAGGCGTTGGACGCGATTGGCGATCTGTTCCTCGCCGGCGCGCGGATTACCGGCCGCTTCGAGGGGGTCTGTTCCGGGCACGACATGAACAATCGTCTCCTGCGCGCCATGTTCGCCGATGCAGAAGCATGGAGCCTCGTGACCGTCGGCGCCGATGAGGCCGAGGCCGCCTCCCAGGTCGTTGGCGAGCCGGTGTGGACGGCCGAATCCGACCAGCCAAGAGTCGCCTTCACCGCTTGAGCGCCCGGGTGGTGCTTGCCGCCGACCGATTCCATTCTTGATTTGCTCCGGAATTGCCGTTGCCGTGCGACGGTGGATTTGGTTGCCGTGGCCTATTCATAGATACGGCGCCAGCGTGATATAGTGCAGCGGTTAGCGGGTGGCTGTTTCACCGACGCCCGCATCGACTATTTCAACGGCGTGAAACCATGAATCGCGGCTTACTGCATTTGGGCTTACTCGCGGCGCTCTCAGCCGCGATTACGTTGGCTGCGTGTGTCGACAAGGATAAAGCGGTTTATACCGAGCGGACGACCGACGACCTCTACAATAGCGCCATGGACTCTCTGGAGGCAAAAAAATACAAAAAGGCGGCAGGTCTTTTCGATGAGGTGGAGCGCCAGCATCCTTATTCCGTGTGGGCGACCAAGGGCCAGTTGATGGCCGCCTACAGCCTCTATCAGAGCAATCAGTATGACGAAGCCATCGTCGCGCTGGACCGTTTCATCCAGCTCCATCCTTCCAACAAGGACACGTCCTACGCCCTTTATCTCAAGGCACTCAGCTATTACGAGCAGATCTCCGACGTCGCCCGGGACCAGAAGATGACCGAGTTGGCGATGAAGACGCTGAACGAGTTGGTCACCCGTTATCCTAGCAACAAATACGCCCGTGACGCCAAGATCAAGATCGTCTTAACCCACGGCCACCTGGCGGGAAAGGAAATGTCGGTCGGTCGCTACTACCAGCAACAGGGCAATTACCTGGCGGCCATCAACCGCTTCAAGTCGGTCATCGACAATTATCAAACCACCACCCACGTGCCCGAAGCCCTGCACCGGCTGACCGAAACCTACTTGACCATCGGCGTCGAAGAGGAGGCGCGCAGGACGGCGGCCGTCCTTGGCCACAACTATCCGGGCAGCGGGTGGTACGTTGACACCTACGCGTTGTTTGGCGGCGCTGGTGTTCCCATCGGGGATGTGACGGAGGAAGGGCGCGAAGACGATGTTGAGGAGAAAAAGCCCTGGTACAAGTTCTGGTGATCTTGGAATGTTGCGTACCCTCTCGATCCGCGACGTCGTCCTCATGGAAAAACTGGACATCGACTTTCATTCAGGGCTGTGCGTGCTCACCGGGGAGACCGGGGCCGGCAAATCGATTCTCCTCGATGCCCTGGGCCTGGCGCTTGGCGTACGCGCCGACAGCGCTCTCGTGCGTCATGGCACCAAGCAAGCAAGCGTCGCCGCGGAATTCGATATCGACGCCGATCATCCGGCGTGCCGCGTCCTTGCCGAACATGGACTGGACGGTTTTGGCGACACCTTGATCCTGCGCCGCGCTCTCGGCGCGGACGGCCGCTCCCGCGCCTTCGTCAACGACCGGCCGGTCAGCGTTTCACTGCTCAGGCAGGTCGGCGCCGCCCTCGTCGAGATCCACGGACAGTTTGAAAGCCAAAAGCTGCTGAGCCCGGCGGCCCACCGCGCCTTGCTAGATTCCTATGGCAACCTCGACGAGGCCGCGGATCATACTGTGGAAGCATACGGCGCCTGGCGCGCCGCCACCGAGGCGCGCGCTGCGGCGGAACAAGCGTGGGAAGGTGCGCGCCGCGACGAGGAGTTCCTGAGGTATGCGGTGGATGAGTTTGCCGCCCTCGATCCCCAGCCCGACGAGGACGCGGCTTTGGCTACGGAGCGCGCGGTGCTCATGCATGGCGAGAAACTTCTCGAGGCCCTGAACAATGCCGTCACCGAACTGGGGTCGGGCCAGGGTGTCGAGGCTTCCCTGCGCGGCGCGGCACGTCACCTGGAAAAAGCCGCTAAGAAAGCGGGAGGCCGTCTCGACGGGGTCATCGCGACCCTCGACCGGGCGGTGATCGAGGCCGCCGAGGCCTCGGCCGGGCTCGAGCGGCTGAGTGGCGCCCTCGACCTAGATCCCCGCCATCTGGAGGGGGTGGAGGAACGGCTGTTCGCGCTGCGCGCCCTGGCCCGCAAACATGGTGCGGAGGTGGACGACCTTCCGGCCACCGGCGAACGCCTGAGGGCGCAATTGGCGACGCTGAAGGACGGCGGAGCCGCCGTTAAAAGGCTGCGTCGGGACGAGGCGGCGTCGCGCGACGCCTTCATCCATGCGGCGGGCAACTTGAGCGCCCAGCGCCGCGAGACGGCGGCGCGACTGGACGAGGCGGTCGCCCGGGAGCTCGGCCCCCTCAAGCTTGGCAAGGCCGTGTTCGCCACCCGCGTCAAGCCCCTCGACGAGGGCGATTGGAGCGAGCGTGGCGCGGACAGGGTCGTCTTCGAGGCCGCCACCAACTCCGGAACGCCGCTAGGGCCCCTCAACCGTATCGCGTCCGGCGGCGAGTTGGCGCGCTTCGCGTTGGCCTTGAAGGTGGTGCTGGCCGGTGCCGACCCGGTGCCGACCATCATCTTCGACGAGGTGGATAGCGGTGTGGGCGGTGCCGTGGCGGCGGCCGTCGGCGAGCGCCTGGCTAGGCTGGCCGAAGACTTCCAGGTCGTGGGCGTAACCCACTCGCCCCAGGTTGCGGCGCGTGGCGTCCACCACTGGCTGGTTTCCAAGGCCGACGCCGAGCCCGGTATCCGGACCACCGTGGATGCCCTTTCCAAAACCTCCCGTAAGGAGGAGATTGCGCGCATGCTGGCGGGGGCGCGGATCACCGACGCGGCACGCGCCGCCGCCGACAGTCTTCTGCAGGGCCACGAGGCGTGAGCGAAACGCCCGCCGAAAGACCCGTCGGCGACTTGAGCCGTGAGGAAGCGGTGGCGGAGCTCGAAGCACTCGCCGGCGAGATCGCCGCCCACGACAGCGCCTACCATCAGGACGACGCGCCCCTCGTCGGCGACGCCGAATACGACGCACTCAGGCGCCGCAACGATGCCATCGAGGCCCAGTTCCCCGATCTGACGCGGCCCGACAGCCCGTCGCACCGGGTCGGCGCCCCGGCGGCGACCGGCTTCGCTAAGGTCGCCCACACCATCCCCATGCTATCCCTCGGCAACGCCTTCGACGAGGCGGACGTGCGCGAGTTTCACGCGCGCATCCGGCGCTTCCTCGGCCTCGCTAAGGCCGAGCCCGTGGTCCTGGTCGGAGAACCCAAGATCGACGGGCTGTCGGTTTCCGTCCGATACGAGCAGGGAAGCTACACGCTTGGCGCTACCCGCGGCGATGGCCTGGAAGGGGAAAACGTGACCGCCAACCTGAGGACCGTCGACAGCCTGCCCGAAACCTTGAAGGGAAAGGCGCCGGATACCCTGGAGGTGCGCGGCGAGGTCTACATGCAAAGGGACGATTTCGCCGCCCTTAACAGGCGCCAAGAAGCAGCCGGGAGAAAGGTATTCGCCAACCCCCGCAACGCGGCGGCCGGTGGCCTGCGGCAGCTCGATCCGGCGGTGACGGCAGAGCGGCCTTTGAAGATATTCCTCTACGCGCCAGGCGAAATCAGCACGCCGGTCGCCGAGACCCACTGGGATTTTCTGGACCGGCTTCGGGGTTGGGGGTTCCCCATCCACGACCTTGCCCGTCGGCTGGAGAGCGTGGAGGCATGCCTGGAATTCTACCGCGAGATGGAGGGGCGGCGCGCCGAGCTTCCCTACGACATCGACGGCATTGTCTACAAGGTCGACCGCTTCGATAGGCAGGAACGGCTTGGTACCGTTAGCCGTTCGCCGCGCTGGGCCATCGCCCACAAGTTCCCCGCCGAAAGGGCAGAGACGGTGGTCCAGGAGATCACCGTTCAGGTGGGCCGCATGGGCACGCTGACCCCGGTGGCCCGGCTCGAACCAGTCACTGTGGGCGGCGTCGTGGTGTCGCGCGCCACCCTTCACAACGAGGACGAAATTACCCGCAAGGACGTGCGCGCCGGCGATAGCGTGCTCGTGCAGCGGGCCGGCGACGTGATCCCTCAGGTGGCCTCGGTGGTTGCTGGGAAACGACCTGCCGTCAGCGAACCCTTCAAATTTCCGGAGTTCTGCCCACAATGCGGTAGCCGCGTCGTGCGCGAGGAGGGAGAGGTCGCCCGGCGCTGCACCGGCGGCCTGATCTGTCCGGCGCAGGCTCTCGAAAGGCTGAAGCACTTCGTATCCCGCGACGCCTTCGATATCGAAGGCCTGGGGGGCAAGCACATCGAAGCCTTTCGGAAGGGCGGGTTAATCGCCTCGCCGGCTGACATCTTCCGGCTTTATGAGAAGAGCGGCGACATCGAAACGCGCCAGGGGTGGGGTTCGAAATCGGTGGAGAAACTCATCGCCGCCATTCGCCAGCGCGCCACCATCGGCCTCGACCGCTTTATCTACGCGCTCGGCATCCGTCAGATTGGTCAGGCGACGGCGCGCTTGCTCGCCAAGCATTACGGCTCGTTGGCGGAATGGCGGCACTCCATGGGGGCGGCCCAGGACCCGGAGTCCGACGCCTACGGTGATCTGGTCGATATCGACGGCATCGGCCCCTCGGTGGCCGGCGATATCCTTGCTTTCTTCGCCGAGGCCCATAACCGCGATGTGCTTGAGGACCTAGTGACCCTGTTGGCTGTCGAGGACTTCGTGCTGCCCGACGCCGCCGATTCGCCCCTCGCCGGAAAGACAGTGGTGTTCACCGGCGTCCTGGATAACATGTCGCGCGGCGAGGCCAAGGCTCGGGCCGAGGCGCTCGGCGCCAAGGTGGCCGGCACGGTGTCGAAGAAGACGGACTACGTGGTGGTCGGCGCCGATGCCGGCTCCAAGGCCAGGAAGGCCGCCGAACTCGGCGTTGCCGTGCTCGACGAGGACGAGTGGAAGGAGATGATCGGAGGGTCCAGATAGGGCGGCCTCTGGACGCCGCTCAGTGCAGCCTCTCGGGCAAATCCTTGATGGCGTCGTCGACGAGCGCGTCGGCCTTTCGGCCGGTGAGCTTCTCGGCAAGCAGGTGGCGCGTCGCCTCGAGCGCGACGTCTACGGCCTCGCCGCGCACCTCGGCGACGGCCTTGGCCTCGGCCTGGGCGATTCGTTCCATGGCCATCTGTTCGCGCTGTTCCACCGCCTTTTCTTGATCAGCGGTGGCCCGTCCGCCCATTCTCTCGGTCTCCCGCCGAGCGTGGTCGACGATTTCCTCGGCTTCCTTGACGGCGTCACGCTGCTTTCGTTGGTAGGAGGCGAGTAGGTCTTGTGCTTCCTCGCGCAGGCGCTGGGCTTCTTCGATGCGCTCGGCGATGGTTTGCGAGCGCTTGTCGAGGGCGGTGGTGACGAAGCGCAAGAATGGCCTGATGATGGCGGCCACGGTGATGACAAACGCCACCAGGACCCAAAATTCAGGAGCCACGTAGAAGGCTTCGGTTGTTCCCGCTACCGTTTCCGCCGCCAGGGCGCTCATCATCGGCGTCCTCGCAAGGTGGCCTCGAGGGCGGCGTTCACCGCCTTCTCGTCGGTGGCCTCACCCAATAACTTGGCGGCCGCCTCGCCGACGACGTCGGCCACCATCTCGCCGACGTGGGAAAGAGCTTCCTGCTTGGCTCGGGCGATGCGCTCCTCGGCGGCATCGATCTCGCCGGCTAGGCGCTCGGCAACCTCGGCGTGGCGCTTTGCCGCCGTCGTCGTCAGCCGCTGGCTCGTTTCGTGCAGAATCTCCTGGGCTTGGTCGCGGGCATCGGCCAGCGCCTTTTCGTAAGCCTCGGCGGCGATTTTGGCATCGGCCTTCAGGCTGGCGGCCTTCCCCAGATTGTCGTCGATTCGGTCCTGGCGCTCTTCCAGGACACGAGCGATGCGCGGCAAGGCCACCCTCGCCATCAATACGTAGAGAACGGCGAACGAGATGGCCAGCCAGATGACCATCGATGGATATTTGGACGTGTCGAGTTGCGGCAAGCCGGCGGCCAGCGCTGGCCCGGTGCCGGCGCCCAGCGCCGCTACCAAAAGCGCTGCCTGGGTTAGAACGGTATGCATGGCGTGTTCCCGCCGGACGGCCGCCGCCCGCCGCCACCGAGGGCGACCAGGCCGTTTCCCGGCCTTAGGTGAACAGGATCAGGAAAGAGATCAAAAGCGCGTAAAGGGCCACTGCCTCGACCAGCGCGAAGCCCAGCATGGCCAAGCCAAACACCTGGCCGCGGGCCGCTGGATTACGCGCTATGGAGCCGATCAGGGACGAAAAGATATTGCCGATGCCGGCACCCACGCCGCCAAGGCCGATAACGGCCAACCCGGCGCCAACCATTTTTGCCGCATCAAGTTCCATGGTTCTTTTCCTTCGGTTCTCTGGTTTGTTTCGGGCGCCCGGCAAGATGTCGGACAACACCTAATGCAAATGTATCGCGTCGTTGAGATAGAGGCATGTGAGAATCGTGAACACGTAGGCCTGCAAGAATGCCACGAGGAATTCGAATCCGGTCAGCGCCACGTCCACGGCGAGCGGCGCCCATCCTCCGATAATGCCTAGCGGCACCACGAAACCAGCGAAGACCTTCAACATGGTGTGTCCCGCCATCATGTTGGCGAACAGCCGGATGGAAAGGCTGACCGGCCGCGACAGGTAGGACAGAATTTCGATGGGAATGAGAATGGGCGCCATCACTACCGGCACGCCCGGAGGCAGGAAGAAGCTGAGGAAATGTATCCTGTGCCGGATGATGGCGACGATGGTGACGCCCACGAACACGAAGATCGCCATGGCGAAGGTGACGATGATGTGGCTGGTCGGAGTGAAGCTGTAGGGGATGAGGCCGATCATGTTGCCGAACAGGATGAACATGAACAGCGAGAACACGAATGGGAAGTACCGGCGCCCCTCGCTGCCCACGTTGTCGCGCACCATGCCGGCGATGAATTCGTAACTGAGTTCGGCGAGCGACTGCCAGCGGCCAGGCACGAGGGAGCGCCGGCGCATGCTGGCGGTCAAAAAGAAGGTGACGGCAAGCACGGCGATGACCATGAACAGGCTGGCGTTGGTGAACGACGCGTCGATGCCGCCCAACTCGACAGGTACCAGTGCGTTGACCTCGAATTGCTTCAGGGGACCGGCCACGGAGCTCCCCTGGGGTCGCGGGGGCGCCCCCCGCATTTGGAATCGGGGGGACACCCCCCGGTGGCCCCCCGGGTG
>DASCNF010000208.1:0-7394 GCA_036011345.1 Rhodospirillales bacterium
CACTCCCTTCTTTTCGTTTTCTCATTGGCTATTATAGGCAACCCTTGTCTCGGTCGGGTGTGCCCCCTGCGTCCGGTGGGAAGTTTGAATATTTTCCCTTACCAACTGCCACCACCTTCCCGCCGGCCTAAAATTGGGGACGGGAGACGCTAATTTGCAGCGAAAAACCGTCGATATCGGAGAGACGGCCCTGAGCATCCTGGAGGCCGGGTCCGGCCCGCCTCTGGTGTTCGTCCACGGCTCGGTGACCACGAGCGAGTTGTTCCGCAACGCACTCGCATACTATGCCCCGCGCTAC
This sequence comes from Rhodospirillales bacterium, assembly GCA_036011345.1. Lineage (GTDB taxonomy): Bacteria > Pseudomonadota > Alphaproteobacteria > Rhodospirillales > JASLQF01 > JASLQF01. The sequence goes on from DASCNF010000208.1 coordinate 299, forward strand.
CGGGCAATCGCCGTCGATCTACGCGGTTACGGCGACTCGGCCAAGCCCGGCCACGGTTACAACATCGATCAGTTCGCGAAAGACCTTGCGCTACTGTTCGAAGCGCTAGAACTGCCGCGTTTGGTCTTACTGGGCGTTTCCATGGGCGGATGGACGGCGCAGCGGTTTGCCCTCGAAAGCGGTGAGCGGCTCAATGGCGTCGTGCTGGCTTCAACGAGCAACGGAGCGCAGACCGAACGTCTGCTCGAAAACGATCCGCGGGAGATGGTGAAACACCTGGGCTGGCGAAAGGTGTCGGAAGACCTAATCACCGGTGCCTTTCCCCCGGACACCGACGCGGCCATTGTCAACGCCCTCTTGTCGCGCATCGACACCTGGAATGAGCGCGTGATCACGGAAGTGCTGGATTCGATCATGGCGTTTGACACCTCGAACGAACTGCCCGGCCTCAAGGTGTCGACCCTCATCATGGTCGGCAACAAGGATCATCAGATCCCCGTATCGCTTAGCGAAGAAATGCACGCCGCGATACCGGACTCACGGCTCGAAGTGTTCGATGGTTCGGGCCACTTCATGATGGTCGAGGATCCCGACAGGTTCCGCGGCGTTCTCGACGGCTTTCTCGCAGAGATCGGGCACTGACGGAAGAGGAAGCAGCGGGCCGATATGCAGGGCCGCGACTCCGGCCGCACCGTCAGACCTCAGGCAGGACCCGCGATAGCCTCTCGAAGGTGAGCAGTTCCCGCTGCGCGTCGTCGAGATAGTCGATGCCGATGCCGTATTCCTTCCACCGCTTCCTGATCTTGCGTTCGAGCTTGGGGTCGAGCTTGTTGATCGGCGGAAAGCGGTGCCCGTTGAAATAGGGATTGGGCTCGTGCTCCCAACTGCGCGTGGCGTCGATCAGCACTCGGTGCCACTTTCCGGTGCCGTACTTGAGGACGTCCCTCTCCGTTGGTAGGGTCGAGGGGTCGAGCGACGAGCCGAAGGTGGGGCCGTCGATCCACACGTCGCCGCGCCCGGCGTTGACCCGGTAAGCATAGGCCCAGTCGAGGGCCACCGGGTCGCGGATATCGATGTCCTGTTCGACCACCATGACGTTCTTAAAGAACCACTGGGCGGCGCCCGTACCCCATAGGGCATGGGCGACCTGCCGGGCGTGGCCGCGGTACATCTTGTGGATCTGTACCATGATGTTCATGCCCGTGCTGATCGGCGTCATCCACACATCCGTCACCCCCGGCACCCCGGCGTCCTCCAGCATGTGCCAGGCGATAGCCGACCAGCTGTACCCGGTGAGCGGCGAATCGACGCACGGGAACCCCGGCCGGTTGGCGGCGTTAGTGCCGCGCAGGATGGGGTCGTCGCGGTGCGTGACACACGTCACCTCGAGCACCGGTTTGAGCGAGGGCGGGCGGCCCAGATAGCCGGGATAGTCGGCGAAGGGCCCCTCCTCCTCGAAGGCCTTGGGGTCCGGGTCGATGTAGCCCTCGACGACGATTTCGGCGGTGGCCGGAACCTGCAGGGGTACCGTCTCGCAGGAGACGAGCTCCACCGGCTTGCCGATAATGGCGCCGATCATGTCCCACTCGCACACGTGCCGGGGGAACGGGCTGGCGGCGCAAAACGGCATGGCGTCGTGCCAGCCATAAGCGACCGCCACCGGCATCGGCTCGCCGGCGAGGGTGTGCTGGTCGAAATGGACGCCCCAGCCCTGGGCCGGCACCAAGAGATTGCCGATCTTGCGTTTGTCCAGGACCTGGCCGCGGTAGAGCCCGACGTTGGGCCGGTTGGTTGCCAGGTCGTTGGTGATGACGCCGCAGAAGGTATTGAGGTAGCGCCCACCGTCTGAGACGTGCCACTTGGGGGCGGGGAACTCCCAGAGATCAATGTCCTCGCCTTCGAGGACGTTCTCCTTGACCGGCCCGGTGTCGACCGTCACCGGCACCAGCGGCTTGCGGTAAATTTCCTTGAGATAGAGCACCATTTCCTTCTCGCTGGAGATCTCGGAGAGGCCCAGCATGCGCGCCACGTTAGCCTGGTTGCCGATGCCGCAGGTCATGAACCTGGTGCACCGCCCGTCCTCGTAATCCTTGATGCTCTCGAACAGGAGGGCGGGGCCGCGGAGGCCGAGGTTGACGCGGGCGATGGCCGCCAGCTCCTCGTCCCAGTCTACCTTGGCGGTGACGCGGCGCAGTTGGTCGGCCGCCTCCAACTCGGCGATCCAACTGCGCAGGCTTGGCTGATCGGGCGAAGGCCCCTTCTGGTGGGTGATTGTCGCGTCTTTCGCCTCGGTCATAACTGTCATGGCCGTTTTCCCCATTCCCTTTGCTATGCGCCAAAGCAACGCCCCCGGCCGCCAAACGGCGCGGTCGGGGCGGTTGCCTGTGCTTTCGCCGGCCACCGGCCGGCCTTGCGAAGAGGGCAGGAAGTTAGGTTCAAAGACGCGCGATTGCCTTGACGTGAGTCAACCGGGTGCGGGCGCCCGAAGACCAGGAAATCGGCCTTATGAGGCGACGTCTTCGTCATGCCAGCCGGGCCGGCTGGCGATGCCGCGCTCGGGCTCCGGCGCTTCCAGGCGCACCGGCTAGGCGTCGTAGAACCCGGCGCGGACGATGGCCGTCACCGTCTTTTCGATGTCGTCCTTGACGACCGGTCCCACCACCACCTGGTAGACCGTGTGTCCACCGGTGCGCACCACCATGACCGACGGCGCAAGGTCCGCCACCAGCCCAACCAGTTGGCGGGCGTTGGCGCGCACCTTGAAGCTGCCGAGGACGTAGTGGAGGCCGGCGTCCCCGGTAACATCGGCGGCTTGCGCCGTGCCGGGGATCGCCCCGGGGCCGGAAACGAGCCGGACCGAGGGAACGCCATGCCAGCCCGCGCAGACCGTGTGGCGGGACTTGGTCCGTTCCCAGTCCACGGCCATGGGCGTCGGCTCGCGAACCGTCGGGGTTGGCTCGACCACGTCGGGGATGACGCTGAGCGCCGCGATGAGGACGCTCTCGGTCGGACCGTCGCGGCACACCTAGCCCTCGGTTACGGTCCGGTGCAGGGTGCAGTCACGTCCTACCGCAGCCGTGATGATGTGGTCGGAAATCGACTTCTCGGTGGCCAAATAGCTGATCCTGTTGAGGGCCATGGAGGCCAGTTGCAGCGGCAGCGGAAGGGCGCACGCGCCCACGGCCAGGGGCGAGGCCACGGCGAGCAGCCGCACCCAGCGCGGCCAAGGGGAGCGTGTAGGTTTTCGGGTTCCTAGGGTTCTTTGGGTTATTATCGGTTCCTCCTTGCACAGGGGTTTTGGTTCGCGCGTTACTGTGCGCGTCCTTGGGTTCCCTTCCCGTTATTTTCGGATGAATTTAATATTTGTATCACATATATAAATATAACACAAAAATTGAAATTTTATAAATAAATATCAATATAATAAAATTCGCAATAAATTGGAATATAAATTTTTTTGTCTTTTTTATTATAATCAATAACTGTTTCGCCTGCGCTACCTAGAAACTTTGTTTTTCTTGGCTGTATTCGAGAGATAGAAGACGTGTCGTGGATTTTCCTGGATTCCGGCGCCAAAGTCTGGAAACTGCATAATCCACTGAACGGGCGCCCGGGCGCGCGGGGGATCGGCCATCGCAAATCCAGCCTTTTTCGGCGCCTTCTGCGTGGTGAGGCTGGGCTCGGCTGATCTCATGGCCCGTTTCTCGAGCCGCGCGATCGGCCCCCGCAACGCCCTCCTCGCCTGGGTTGTCTTCAAGGGGCGCATCGGCGCGCTCCAATGGCTGGTGCTCGCCCTGGTGTTCGGCGGGGTCGCTGTCCTCGCCGCCAACAGCTGAATACCCCCGCGCTCGTCGGCGCGTGATATGATCGCTGGCACCTGGAAGCAGCTGGGGAGGAGGGCAACGCCATGACCACCAGCACCATCGACACCGTCGGTTTCATCGGTCTCGGCGTCATGGGCGAGCCCATGTGCGGCCACCTGACGGCCAAATGCGCCCGCCCGGTGCTCGCCTTCGATATCGACGCCGCACCCCTGGCCCGGCTCGCCCCGGGTGGCGCCGTGGCGGCGGCGTCGGTGGCCGAGGTGGCAGGACGCGCCGATCTGATCTTGCTTTCTCTGCCCGGCGGCGCCGAGCTCGAGGCCGTGGCGGCGGGCGCCGATGGCCTCCTCAGCCTTTGCCGGGGCGGCGCCACCGTGGTCGACACCGGCACCTCGCCGGTGGCTCTCACCCACCAATTAGCGGCACGTTTCGCCGAGCGTGGCCTCGACTACGCCGACGCGCCGGTGGCTCGCGGCCGCGCCGCTGCGCAACAGGGCACCCTCAGCACCATGGTCGGGGCCAGCGCGGGCGTGCTGGCCCGCATCCGGTCGTTTCTCGAGTGCTACGCCACCGACGTCACCCATTGCGGCGATGTCGGCGCCGGCCAAGTGGTCAAGCTGATGAACAACATGGTGCTGTTTCAGAACGTCCACGCCCTGGCCGAGGCCCTGGCCATTGGGCGCCGCGCCGGGGTCGACGGCGCGGTGCTGTTCGATTGCCTGGCCAAGGGCTCCGGCGACAGCTTCGCGCTTGGCGACCACGGCATGAAGGCGATGCTGCCCGGCGAGTTTCCGGAGCGCGCGTTTTCCACCGACTACGCGTTGAAGGACCTGTCCTATGCCCTGGCCCTGGCCGCCGAAACGGCGATCGAGGCGAGCGGCGCCGGCGCCACGGAGCGCCTCCTCGAGGCGTCGCGCGCCGCCGGTCATGCCGAGGAATACTTCCCGGCCTTCATCGAGGTAGTGGAGCGCGGCGCCAGCTGACGTCGGTCAGCCGAGGACGGGCAGCGCTGCCACCCTGTAGTCGTGGCGGATGGCACGCCCCAGCACCGGGTCCTCAAGCTCGAAGTCGAAGTGCTCGGCGGGGCGCACGCCGCCCTCGACCGCCAACGTTCCGCCGAAGATGATGGTGCCGTCCTCAGGTGCCCCCTCTTTCCCGTAATAGCCTTCGAGAAACGCCTCGGGGCTCAGTAGGCCTGCCACCGTCCCCTCCTGGTAGAGGGCGCGCTCACCCTTGATGGTGGCGAAGGAACGGATGACGATGTCGTCCCAATGGGGCACCACCTTGGCGTAGGGCCAGAACTCGGAGGCGATCGGCTTGTCGCAGGCTTGCTTGGCGACGGTGATGCCGGCGGTTTCCACCTTGCGGTCGGTGTGATCGGAGCCGGCCCCCACCCGCAAGGCCCCCCGTGCCTGGAGGAGGACGAACTCGACCTCGCCGCTCGAGTCCGTTCCCACGCACTGGATTTCGTCGTCGGTGGTAATGCGCCGCGCCCCGACCCGGTAGTAGGTGGGCGTGGTCGCCGGCCGCGGCACGCCGATTTCCTCGAGCTCGCGGATATGCTCTTCCATGGCCACCTTGTCACGGGCCGTCCACCCGCCGATGATGGCCTGGCTTATGGCCACCGTTTGATCGCGGCGGGCCGAGCCTTCGGTGAAGGTGAGATCGACATGAACAGAGCTGGGCATGGTGTCATCCTCCGACAAAGGACAGGGGGCGCGTCATCGGTTACCTTGATTCGGGGAAACGACCCCTTCGACGCCGGCGGCCAGGGATAGGAGACGCCGGTCGTCGCCGTGCTCGCCGATGAGCAAGAGGCCGACGGGCGCTTCCCCGGCGCCGTGGCAGGGAAGCGAGATCGCCGTGCGGTCGAGAAAATTCCCGACCATGGTGTTGCGCAGGACCAGCATGTTGGCCCACGTCGATGCCTCCGGGCCCTCCAACTCGGCCAAGGTCGGGGCGGTGATGGCGACCGTCGGCATGACGAGGGCATCGAATCGTCGGCTCGTCCGGTGCACGCGCTCGATCAGATCGCGCCGGGCGCGCAAGAGGTCGATGTAATCGGCGGCGCTTTGTTGCTTGGGAAGATCGAAGCGCGCCAGGATCCAGGGGTCGTATCTGTCGGCGTATTTTTCGACCAACGGCCGGTGCCAGGCATAGGCCTCCATGTCGACGATGCCGCCTCCCTTGTTGATCTCGGGGATTTCCGCGAGCTCGTCGAGGGCGGTCTCGGTGCCGGCCTCCGAAAGTCTCCGCAACGCGTGTTCGAAGGACCGGGCCACGTGGTCGTCGAGGACACAAAAGCGGGGGGCGCCGAGGCGCAGGCCCTCGACGGGGAACGGCTCGGCGTCCTTGGCCCTGCCGCCGGCGATCACGGCGTCGACGACGGCGCAGCATGAAACACTGTTGGCGAGCGGCCCCACCGAATCCAGCGAATACGAGAGCGGCACCACGCCCTCAGTGGAGATTCGCCCGGCGGTGGACTTGAAGCCGACGATCCCGCAAAGGGCGGCGGGGATGCGGCACAAGCCACCGGTATCGGTGCCGAGCGTTGCGTGGGCCATGCCGTCGGTTACCGACATCGCGCCCCCCGAGGTCAAGCCTCCCGGGATGCGGCGCGCCTCCCGGTCGTGGGGATTGAAGGGGGTGCTGTATTGCTATCATAACGAAGACAGCTAGGCTGAGATGCTGAGCCGCAAAGGTGCCCCAATCATCCCATGACCCGCCCATGCCTGCACCAGGAAACGGCATCGTCGAGCCGGTCATCGCCCCAGAACACCTCCTCTTTGACGACAAAGGTCGGGGACCCAAATACACCCATATCACGTGCAGTGACCGTCTCAGCCGCTAGGGCATCGACGATTTCTGACGATTGCACCTTTTCATGCACGCGGACCGGATCTTGCCCGATACGCTTCAGACATTCCGATACATTGGGTTCACTGCCAGCTGGGCGACCATCCACGAACCAAAGCCGGTACGTCTCCACTGTGTACTCCTGCACCCATCCTTCTTGTCGCCCAAGAAGCGCGATCTGGTTGGCAAGAGCCAGTTCTTCAAGCGGGTAGGGTGCAGGCAGGGATGCAGTCAGACTGTACATCGCAGCCCGACGTTCTATGTCACGCCACATGTAGGCAGATTTCTCGGGCTTGTTCCTAAACGGAATATTCTTCTGCTCAATCATGATCGTGCGGACATCGAACGGCCGCCAATTGAAAATGACGCCATTGTTTTTCGCGTAACCGGACAAGCGCATCACGGTCAGATACGTATAG